>NZ_JBGSQZ010000124.1:0-12278 GCF_041737865.1 Chamaesiphon sp. | reverse complement strand
TAGGGCTTGCTGAAGATCTCAGCAAGCCAATCACTGCAAGGGTTTTGAGCCTTTTTCCAGAAATTAAGTGCAAGGTTTTGACGTTGAAAGGCTCAAAACCCTTGCACTCGATCGCTTGAATCTGGCGATCGAGTGAGAATATTTGCAACAAAACCATTTTTTAGCAAGGAGTTCAGGCTTTAGAACAGCATCAGGGACTAATTCAGCAAGCCCTAATTATAAAGTCGAAGCGGGTGATAGCCTGACGGCACCAGTTATCGCTAATCAACAATCAGCACGAGATGTCTTTGTGAAAGAGTTTCAGAAGCTAAAATCTGAATTTTTGACTGCTCATGGACAAGCTAAGAAGGCTAGTTTAAAAAAGGAGATCGATCGAGTTAAGGAACAGATTGCAATTTTTACTCACGGAAGTAATAAGGTGAATGGGTTTGATTGGGTAGTGGAATTTTCGGTCTTTTTCCATCCCCAAAAATCATCGAGTCAAGAAACTCTAATGCAGGATTAGATGTCAGTAACCCAAAAATGAATTGAGCTTCTGCCTCAGTTTTAAAAGACAAAAAATTTACAGCATCGTCAAATATGACTAATTTCTCATCCAAGGGTTTGACAAGGCAAAAATTTAGTCTTTTATAAAGCCCAGAAATCGCTATTTTCCAGCTCTTAAAAGAATATATTCCAACACCAAAGATCGAATATGGTGGTTTATTTTTATAGATCGAACTTTTTCTGTTTTTTAAATATCCTGCATGTTCGAGTAGATATTGCTATGTTTTAGGAGCGTTGTCTTGAATAGTAGTTGTATCTTCACCAACAGATTTTTGTGCCATCGATACAAGCTTTCGATAATCGAGAACTCGGCTATTGCCAATATCAGAACTTTTTAAAAGAGGATATAGGTAATCTTTCTCTAGCGTATATAGCACTTCCGGCAGCTATGAGGTACAGCCTAGTTATAGATGTGACAATCTATAGTAACAATCATTGCTATATCGTCCAAGTCTCAGATCGAGGGAAAGGTATCGCTCCAGCAGATTTGCCATTACTATTCGATCGGTTTTATCAGGCTCATCAGCAGGGGCAGGGATCTGGATTGGGACTATATTTATCGCGCCAAATTGTTGAAGCTCATGGAGGCAGAATTTGGGCGGATGTGCAAAGGGTTATTGTCTCAAGGGAATTGATGCTGAGAAATTGGTGTTGGCAATTCGATCGATCTCGATGGGTGCCACTTGGTGGGATCGGAATGCTAGCGATCGGATTTATACAGCAATTCACCAAAACGATCGGGCGACGGGATTAGCTAATGAGTTTCAGTTAACTAAGCGGGAGTTAGAAGTTTTGACATTAATTGTTCAGGATAAAACCAATCAACAGATTGCCGAGACGCTATTTATTACTGCTGGAACAGCCCGCGTTCACGTTCATGCTATTTTGCAAAAGTTAGCTGTGAGCGATCGAACTCAGGCAGCGATTATTGCCCTACAACGGAATTTAATATTCGATCGATAGTAATTAACTAGGCTAATCTAGTTAGTGTAGGGTGCGTTACGGCTTACGCCTAACACACCAATGCCCTAATCGGGTGAAATTTGCAGATTGCACCCTTCGATCGACCTATGGAACCAGCTTGCGAGTAAGAGCATTGTCTTGCTGCAACACCTGAACGAGCGACTCCGCCGCAGAAGCTGGGACTAAATTGAGTTGTAGCGAGCCGCTAGCCGTCACTGCTGAATTGTTCGCTTTAGTAACGTTAATCTGCCCGATTCTCTGAAGGAGAGGCTGCACTAACGATTTGGCATAAGCAGCACTGAGATAAGTTTTATACTCACTCCGATTGGCTAAATGGGTTTGAAAAAAAGCCGTACTGAGTGCCTGAGCATAGAGCTTTGCCTGTGCTGGATCTGGGCCGATGAGACTATCGGAAATTGGCACAACACTATCGCTATTGGAGATAGTTTGAGTCGAAAAGTGCGTTCCCTTGTCTAAAATAGCCAGATACTTATCGGGTGTTTGCAACCAGGTAAACGGATAAATTTGTTCTGGTACAGCAGGGGTAACAATATCATCGCTACCACCCATCAAGAAAACGGGTAAGCGAATTTGACTCATGCCTTGCTGACCAAAAATCGTACTATTCAGAGGACTGATTGCAAAGATCGCTTTGACGCGGGGGTCTTTGAGGGCATAGCGTTGGGGTTTTAGTTCCTTGGCACGGCATTGGAGCAGGAGGGATAGATTCACAGAGCGATTAGGATTGCAATCACGCTCGATCCGATCGAAATTGAGTTGAGCACCAGCCAAAGCTAGCACTGTATAACCACCGAGCGAGTGTCCGACTAGTCCCACCTGCTGGACATCAATTTGGCTGAGGGTAGGATCGGATTGTGCCCGACGTTGCAACTCGTCCAACAGAAAAGATATGTCGCGGGGACGTTCGAGCAATTCAGTTGCCTTTGGAGCTGGAGCCAGCCCTGAAAAATACTTCCGAAAGCGATTGGCATCCCCGCCGACATGTTCTAGAGTAGCAACTGCAAACCCATGAGAAGCTAGATGTTGGGCTAAATAAGCATAAGTAGTGCGATCTTCGGCGACACCGTGAGAGATAACGATAACTGGTACCGGATTGGAAGTTGCTTGGGGTAGATAGAGATCCCCTGGTACCATCCGTTGGCGCAATCGATCCAGCCACTCAAATTGGCGTTTTTGCCAGCGGAATGTCCCCGCACGGCGGAGATCTAGTCGGTTGGAAAAGTCAGTAGTGGAAGTTGCCGCTTCAGCATCGGCAATCTGATTGAATGCGAGGATCGTACTATCTCGGCGTCTGAGCAATTCTGTCAGATTGCCATAGATGGTAAATACTTCAGCTAGATTGAGATTAATTTGGCGACCGGGAAACCGCCGCAAGACATTAATCGCGGTTAATCCTTGTTTTTTGTCTCCAGCAGCCCGAATCAGTGCCAATCGTAGGGATTTCATCCCATTCCGTCGCCCATCTGTCTGAATCGACTCGCCAACCCGTTCCAAGAGCTTTTCTGTCAGCGGTGCAGAAGTAAACTGCGACACATATTCGGTGCTCACTTCAAATCTCTGCCGCAATGACTGTCGAAACTGTTGCAGTTGTGCGGGTGGAGTTTGTTTGGCTAAATCGGCATACTCCGCCGGAATTTTACCCTCCTGGGCAAATGCTTCGAGATCTCGCACCGAGACTGAGAAGTCTTTAAATGGAGCGAAATATCCGGTAATTCGCTCGGCAGTGCGTCCGGGTAAAGGGACGGAGAGAGTAACGATCGCGATTGTCAAGGCTTCGATCCCGAGAAATTTAGTGAAACGACGCAGCATAAAATTGGCTGAGGATGGATTTAAATCGATATAAATCGGTTTTAACACAGGTCGATCTGGCTCGATAAGACTAAATCGGATGATTGTTGGAGATCGCCATCCAAAAATTTGAAAATTCGGCACCAAAGCCGCTGCTTTGGTTACGAATCCTTGGGTTCATAAATATTTGACATCTAGTTTGAAGCTCCTTATCTTGGGGAGTAACGGTTGCATAGTTGTCAACCGCATAAATCAATAGCTTTAGAGGTGCGCTGATGGTGTCCGATTCGATCCGTAAAGTGGCGATTGTTGGCGGGACGCATGGTAATGAGTTGACTGGTGTATATCTGGTGCAAAAATTCGATCGGTTCCCAGAGCTGCTGCATCGTCTCAGTTTTGAGTGTGTGACTCTACTCGCCAACCCTCAAGCAGTTGTCGCAAATCGACGTTATATCGATCGCGATCTCAACCGCAGTTTCAATAATGAAGATTTGATTAATCTAGAGTTGGCTGGATATGAAGCCAACCGTGCCAAGGAAATCGCCGCACAACTAGCTGATGTGGATTTGATTATCGATCTGCATAGCTCTACTGCAAATATGGGGCTGACAATTTTACCATCGAGCCGAGATCCCTTTAATTTGCGACTGGCTGCCTATTTGAGCGGACTCCATCCCGATGTCAGAGTTTGTTATGGCATCAAGTGCAATTCAGACACTCCGATGCTGCGATCGCTTGCTCGATTAGGCTGCACGATCGAAGTCGGGGCGGTCGCTCAGGGTGTGCTAAATGCCGATCTGTTCCAAAAAACCGAAATGCTGGTTCAGGCGATTTTGGACTACATAGAAGCGGCAAATCAAGGCAACCCGCTACCCGTTTTATCAAGCATGACTGGATATCAATCGATCTCATCCGTAGATTATCCCCGCAATTCATCAGGCGAAATCCAAGCGATGATTCACCCCGAACTCCAGTTTAGAGACTATCAGCCATTGCATCCTGGCGATCCGATGTTTTTGACATTTACTGGTGAGGTGATTCCCTATGATGGCAAATCGACAGTTTTCCCGATCTTTATTAATGAAGCTGCTTATTATGAAAAAGGTATTGCTATGACTTTAACCGAACGATTACCATGACTGTGAGTTTGACAAAGTACCAAAGAATCTATGATGTAGTCAAGCAAATTCCGATCGGTACAGTCCTTACCTATGGGCAAGTTGCCCAGTTAGCTGGTTTGGATGGCAAAGCGAGATTGGTAGGTTACGCTCTATTTCGGGTAGAAATCGAAACCGATATTCCGTGGCAAAGAGTAGTAAATGCCAAGGGCGAAATTTCATACTCCATCGCCCGCTGTGGTGGTGACTATTTACAGAAAACCCTCCTAGAGCAAGAGGGAATAGAATTCAACCAGGGCAATCGCATCGATCTTAAAAAGTATCGATGGCAACCACCATTCGGTTGGTTCCATGAGTAGGATGTTAAATTAATTGATAATTGCGGATGATGAGATCGCGCAGAGGATACCTGGCGCATGTGGGGGATTTCAACCCCGAAGCCATAGCTTCTGTTCTTCGTTAACATCTATATCGATCGAATCCAGACATGATAAAACTCACTCAAATTTTACTAACAACTGGAGTGTTCGCCACGATCGCAGCTTCAACTATCGCTGAAGCTGGTGGATTGATTTTAGGCTCTTATAAAAGTAGTGGATACACTCTCGATCTCGAATCGAGAGGTGATTATTATAGCTGCAATCCTCAAAATCGCTGTCTGAGGATCGCCCACACCAAATCGAGTCAGCAGAGCAATACTCGCATCTGGAAGAATGCTGGTTATACTTATCGGGTAACTCCAGTGGGAAAACAACTATCAAAAGGTAAGCAGACAAGAATATCTGTGCAGATTATTGATTCCAAAGATCGAGTTGTATCAAATCGAATCTTCAGATCTCAGTGACATTCAACCACTCTAATCTAGCTAAATTCAGCCAATTCCAACCAACGTTCGGTAGTAGTATCGAGGGTTTGATTAATTTGTTCGAGTTGGGTGTTTAGTGCTTGAAGTTGACCATAATCTGCTTTCGGGGAATGCGATAATTGGTGTGCGAGTTTGACTTTATCGGCTTCTAGTTTAGCGATTTGGGCTTCGAGTTTGGTAAATTCACGCTGTTCCCAAGTAGATAAGCTGCGTTTCTGAGTGTCGGGTTTGGGTGGTTCTGGTGGTAGTGTTGCAACTACTTTTTTGGCAGACTGATTTTTTGCGGCTAATTTTTCAGCATTAGCTTCAGCTTGTTTATAATCGAGATAGACGGAATAGTTGCCAGGATATTCACGAATTTTGCCTTCGGCTTCGATCGAGAATATTTTCTCAACGGTACGATCGAGAAAGTAGCGATCGTGCGAAACTACAATTACACAACCGTTAAATTCGGATAGATATTCTTCCAACACGCCGAGGGTTTGCACATCGAGATCGTTTGTCGGCTCGTCGAGGATCAATACGTTGGGCATACTCATCAGTACGCGTAACAGAAATAACCGTCGTTTTTCACCACCAGAGAGTTTACTAATCGGCGTGTATTGTTGGTTGGGTGTAAATAGAAACCGCTCCAACATTTGGGACGCACTAATTTGGCTACCATCGGCAACTTTGACATATTCACCGACTTCTTTGATATAGTCGATCGCGCGGAGTTGTTCGGTACCCGCTTCTTGCAAATCTTCGGAATGTTGATCGAAGTAGCCAATATGAATTGTGGCACCGATATCAACACTACCTTTATCAGGTGCCAATCTGCCCGTACAGATGTCCATCAGCGTCGATTTACCCGCTCCATTTTCACCGATGATCCCGATTCGATCCTCCGGCGAAAATTCATAGGTAAAATCAGATATTAACTGGCGATCGCCATAGCTTTTAGATACGCCCTCGATTTCAATGACTTTCTTACCAATTCGCCGTGTCGGGGTAGAGATATCTACTCGTCCAGTTGTCTGTTTAAATTCTTTTTCTTTGAGATCTTCCGCCCGTCCGATTCGCGCTTTCTGTTTGGTACTACGAGCTTTTGCTCCACGTTGCAACCAAGCTAATTCTCGCCGCAGTAAGCCTGCATGTTTGCGCTGGGTGCCAACCATCGACTCTTCAGCCAAGGCTTTTTTCTCTAGATAATAAGTATAGTTACCACTGTAAGTAAAAATATCACCTCGATCGATCTCAATGATCCGATTAGTTACCTTATCCAAGAAATAGCGATCGTGCGTAATCAATAAGATCGCGCCCCGATACCGACTGAGATACTCCTGCAACCACTCTACTGATAACGCATCTAGATGGTTGGTTGGCTCATCCATCAATAAAGCATCTGGCTCCGACAATAACGCTGCCGCTAGGGCAATTCGTTTGCGATATCCACCAGACAAATCGCCAACTTTCGCCTCAAAATCATGAATTCCCAACTTAGTCAGAATAATCTTGGACTTAGTTTCCAAATCCCAAGCATTCACTGCATCCATCCGCTGCATCACAATGGATAGTTTATTCAATAATTCCGTGGAATCATCATCTCCAATGTGAGCTAATTTTTCAGATATTTCTTCATAGTCGCGGACTAGTTGCATTTGTTCGCCACTGTTGGCAAATACTTGTTCTAGTACCGTATGGTTGGGGTCCATCTCTGGTTGCTGAGGGAGATAGATCGTCGTCACACCAGGATTGAGTAAAATCTGTCCGCCATCGATCGGTTCTAAGCCTGCAATCATCTTGAGTAAAGTTGATTTGCCAGAGCCATTCATACCGATCAAACCAACTTTGTCCGTCGCATCTAAGCTAAACGATCCATCTTTGAGAATCTCTTTGATTCCAAAGTCTTTTTTAACTGATTGCAACGTAAAAATAGTCATGGAGTTGGGATGTGGGTTTTAGGTTGCTGCGATCGACTCAATAGATTCCCCATTTAGCTCCAGCGGATGTATGCCGCGAACTGTGTGGGGTTAGTTATCATTGTATGTCGATCGAGACTATTGATGTTAGGTTTTGCCCGATGTTACCCAATTTACACGATACTTTACCCGTTGGCGTACTCAGCGCAAAGCGCAGGCTTGGCTCACCACAAGTAGCCGCTGCTGGAGAATCTATTTTAGTATTGGTACAATATACTCAGTCCTTGCCATTGCAGGAGTGCCGCTTCGATGACTTTATCACCAGTAGTAGTAACGCAGCCTCGATTTGAATCTTTTGAGGACTATTTAGCCTATACAGATGACAACAATCGACTATATGAATTATTCAATGGGGAATTAATTTTAGTGCCGCCAGAATCAGGATTTAATATCGGAATTGCGACTAACCTGCTCATATATTTTGCACAGATGTTCGGTCATTTACGAGTGCGGGGACATGGGCTAGAGTTGGAAGTAAATGGAGAACCCCGCAATCGTTATCCTGACTTGACGATTATTAAAACAGAACACATCGAACAATTACGTCTACGCAATATAGTCAGATTGCAGATGGCACCGCCAGATTTAGTTGTAGAAGTTGTCAGTCCTGGTGATTTGCAGCGAGACAGAGATTATATTGCCAAACGAATGCAATACCAAGATCGAGATACTCCGATCTATTGGATTGTCGATCCACACGTTCGAGAAATTATGGTTTTAACATTGATACCAGCAGGATATCGAGAGCAAATCTATCGGGGTAATGATAAATTACAATTTCAAGATAGGCTGATAAATTTAACCGCCGATGAGATTCTCTCTGCTGGTTGTTGATAACTTAATTAATAAAATTTAAGTTGTTGATGGCATTACATAGCAATCCTAAATGAGAAGATAAGGTGATGTAGGGTATGTTGGGCTGCTGCCGTAACGCTCGATATTACCTATCAAGCAATAAGTCTGATTATGAAACGATTACAAGATACTCACGGTAGCAATATTTTAGAGAATATTATAACTTCAGGAATTCCTAAAGATCTTGAATCTGCGGAAGCTCTTGCTAATCGAAAAGACGATCGTACTCGCAAAGAATTTGAAAAATGGGCTGTCCCCACCTATTCCAAAAATCGCGCTGCAATCAATCAGAAAAAGGGTGCAGATCGGGGCATTGATGGACAAGGATTTTTTCCTATTGACAACAAGAATCACGGATAAATTATCTTACAAGTAAAATCTGGTAATATTGGCGCGAAAGATATTCGAGATCTGCTAGGTACGATGACTCGCGATCGGGCTGAGTTAGGAATTTTCATTACCCTAAAAGCACCAATAAAACCAATGCTCCAAGAAGCTAAAGTATATGGAGCGTATCACTTCGATCTATTCGATCGAGCTATCCCCAAAATTCAAATAGTAACGACCGAGAGTATTTTGGATGGTTCGGCGAGACTAGATGTGCTGATGGTTTCTGATGTTCTGAAGTCTGCTAACCGTCGCCAGAACGATGATGGAAAACAGATCGAGTTGGAACTAATATCAGGCTAATTTGAAAATTTAATACTCGATCCTGCGCTCTCGATCGATTCAATAACACTCAAACTCCTAATGATAGTTTCTGATAATTTCAGATAGAATATAGATCCACTCGTAAATCGGATCTCTAACGTTCTTATGGTAGCCTCAACTTACAAGATTTTATTAAAACAAACTGCCGACGGACAATCTTCCGCTACTGTATTAGAACTTCCCGATTGCCACGTTATCGCTATTACCCCCCAAGCAGCCATTAGCCAAGTTCAAGCGCGCCTCATTGTTTCCATCAACTATCTCAAGCAAATTATCTATTTCAAGTATTTTCTAACTCACGCTGAGTACGATAAGGATAACTGGAAAAATGACCCTTACTTTTAATCGCGAAAACTACGCAAATCTTTTGGTCGAAGTCCTACCCCAACCGATCGAGACAGAAGCGGAATATCAACGGGTACTAGCAATTATTGAATTGTTGATGAATAAAGAGTCGAGTGGCTTAGAAGAAAATCGGCTGCTCGATCTATTTGTAATCTTGGTCGAGAAATTCGAGTTAGAACATTATCCATCCCAAAACTTATCAACTCCTCACAGCCGATTGTTGCATTTGATGGAAGCCAATAATCTTCAGCCAGCAGATTTGATTGGTGTGTTTGGCTCTCAAGATCTTGTGGTTGAGGTCATGGATGGAAGACGATCGATCGATAAAACTCATGCTGAGAAATTAAGCGATCGATTTAATCTTCCTTCATCACTATTTGTGGTTTAAGTAGGTGGGTGCAATTATTTATAGCATTATAAAAGCCCGAAACCTAGCTGGTGGTAACTGCCAATCCTCATAACACCTAAAACCTAATGCCTAATGCCTATCCCCTAATTTATGGAACTTGCAAACTAATCCAACCCTGCTCTGGGATGTGCTGACGATAACGACCGCAATCAGAGAATACCAGTGCCATTTGTAGCCCATAATCGGGTTCTAGATTGAGATCTGCCCAAGGTACGGCGATTTCTAGACACTTATCCCAGGCGACAATCGCATTGCTCGATCGCGCCTCCCACCGATCGTAATCCATTGCTTCTTGCAGCCAAGTATACTTAGTTGTCAGATCGATCAGCAAGCGATGGTGGAACCGATAATTAGTCGGTGCTTTGCGGGGTAATTCTGCCAATGGAATCGGGCTATTGTGCATCGTTTCCTTGGGATAGTACCAAGCCAAGTTCAACTCATTGGGGATCTCTACTCCTGGTTTGACACCAGCTCTAAAGTCCATCCGCAGGTAGAAATTGACGTGATCCGCTCCATAGTACACCCGCTGAATCGGACTACTTTGGTGCATCGTACCGCTGGCACCGCCGATTTCCAATCGTCCCGCAAAATTCCAATCTTGCTCGTCCCCACGTCCATCGATTTTGGGGTTGATAAAACCCTCTGGACGGTAGGTAGTCTTGCGTTCGTGGGACTCTACGGCGAGACTCAATTGAGCTGGTACAGGCTCATTTAAAGCCTGATAGAGAGCGATCAGATGTTCGCGGAAGAGTTGGTCGAACATCGCATCTTGGTTGGAGGAGTGTCCCTCGCCAAACCACCAGAACCAATCCGAACCTTCGGCTGCATATAGAGCTTCCCACGCTGCGGGATTAGTCGTTTCGGTAGCTTCAGGATGATTGGCGAGGACTTGTCTGGCGGTGGTGAGCAGATCCCAAGCCCGATTTTTAGCAGGATCGCCAATCCAGGTAGTCAAGCTACCATCTACCCACGAACCTGTATGGAGTGAGGGAGCAGGGAAACTGGCTGTGGCGGGAAATTCGTCGAGAAATTCGGAGACAGTGACGAGTTTGATCGTCTCATCGTCGCTGAGAGTCTGGTAGAGGTGTTCGAGGAAGGGTTTACCATCGAGGTGATAGTGTTCCCAACAGTTTTCGCCATCGAGTGCGATCGTGACTAGCCAAGGTTGTTCGAGACTAGTACCATCATGTCCTTCTTTGGCAATCAGCGATCGCGAAATCGCATGTAAATGTCCGACTAAATCTGCCGACGCGGTTTCGGCTGGCATCCCACTATATGTAAATCCAATTAAATCCGATAATCGGCGATCGCGGAAGACCATTGACAAGTCGCCGTCGGGCGTACTTACCTTGTAGGGGCGATATAGTGCCTGAGGTTCGAGCACATTACCCGCACCGTCGCGATGAAAATAGTGACCGAGGGTGCTACCCAAAATTGTCTCATCCGTACACAGCCATTTAAAACCCTGCTGGGCAACATAAGGTAACATCTCTGGACTTACCGCCTGTTCTGACGGCCACAAGCCCCGTGGCGCACAGCCAAAGCGATCCTTATACATCTCCCAAGCCTTGCTCAGATGGCGCGGAATATCTTCTGCCCAGCAAAATCGCTGCTCTGGTAGAGTCATGTTGGGAATGGCGACTCGTCCCACATTGGTATCGGCGAGCAGGGGTAAAATCGGGTGCGTGTAAGGTGTAGTCGTCACCTCTAATTGTCCCGATTCCTGCATCTTCCGATGTTGGGGGACGATTCGCCGCAAGATCTCCCGCTGCTTGGAATAAATCCGCTGTCTGTCGCTGAGACTAAAATCTCGATCCTGTTTGAGCCAGTGCGCGATCTCTGGATCTTCCCAGAACAGGGGATCGAACCAAGCGAGATTGTGCCATGCTAATAAATCGCTATAATCTCGATCGACCCATTGCTCGAAACACCAGGGTTCGCCGCGTTCTTGGCGTTGGTGGTATAGTTCGCTGTACCGAGGATGAGGATCGATCAGCGTGTGATGATTGGCATCAAAAAAGTGTCGAATAATGAACTGTTTCTGTGCGGCTTGCAGTTGCTCGACGGGCATCAATGCCAGCTCTAGATAGGGATCGAAGGCTGTCCCCGCAATATAATCCTCCAACTGCAAAATCAGCGATGGCACCAAATTGACCGTCTGATGCAGTTTGGGATATTTTTCGAGTAATAAAATCAGATCTAGATAATCCTTCGTACCATGCAACCGCACCCACGGTAATCGGTACTTACCATCGCGGTACTTATACAGAGGTTGATGCTGATGCCAAATAAAGGCGACGTGGAGAGGATGCGGCATAGATGAGTTATAAATTCATGATTAATTAAAGCACATACTAATCGATTCGCTGCGGCAGATGCTGCGAGTAACGGCGATTCTCTTGCACAGAGGGTACGCTAACGACTAGATTGTCAAATTTTGACCGATCGTTTGCGATCTTAACTCACTTTTTTTGGTGAAAACACGCTTTGAGCAAAATTTGACTGGGGATCGCGCTATTGGTTCACAACACTTAACTAGGGGTTAGGCTTTAGGCTCTGATTGACGGACAAAAGTTTTTTTAAGCCCAGACATGTGTGTGCGCCTTAAATTCAATTCGGTATTTTTTTTGCAGATATTGTGAATGAGAAGCCTTGACGGGATCTCGGTCAATATTAGTAGTAAAAGAGACAGAACA
>NZ_JBGSQZ010000123.1:0-24156 GCF_041737865.1 Chamaesiphon sp. | reverse complement strand
GAGCGATTTAATTCGAGCTGTTGATGATTTTCAGCATCGTATCAATCGATCGCCTATTTCTCTTGCCGATCGATTATGGGTGAAAAATCACCTCGATCCTGAAGAAGAGAAACTACGGGTTTCATGT
The DNA here is from genome assembly GCF_041737865.1 of Chamaesiphon sp. Lineage (NCBI taxonomy): Bacteria > Bacillati > Cyanobacteriota > Cyanophyceae > Gomontiellales > Chamaesiphonaceae > Chamaesiphon > Chamaesiphon sp. The sequence continues at coordinate 24,029 of NZ_JBGSQZ010000123.1, read as the reverse complement.
TAGACGGGGTTTAGCTGAAATATCTCCTCACTATTTAATACCCAACTTTTGATATCGTTGATTTTGCCATTAGTTACTGAGATAATTGGGTAAGAGTATATTTCCCATGCTCGCTCTCGATCGCAAGTAGAAGGAATCGACGGAGCATCAGGATGGGAATGAAAGAAGCCAACAATGTCAAGCTGGAGATCTCGCCCGCGTTTTTGGGCTTGCAAAATATCTCGCGGCGAAATCGTATAACGACTATGTTTAGTTCGATTTAAGTCATCCAAGTTCTTTAAAGTAGTTACTTCGGATTTCTCCCAGATATTAATTGTCTCAATGACTTCGACAACTATTTTGGATACTCCATCTATCCTTCCGAGCAAAATACCACAGCACTCTTCTGGGTAAATAGCTTCGGCATAGTCATAGATTGTTTTAAGCTGCGCCGTAGTAATTACTATTGACATGCTAATTGAGTAAGAGATATCGATCGCGACTGGTAGCTACTAATTACTGCGCGTTACTACTAGAGCATTAATTGATTGACTTTTTGCGGATGAATTAGGCTGTTTATACATCCAAATTTTAACTGATTTTTTAGCTAAAGCTATACAAGCGTAAAATCCCTTTCGATCGGTCATAGCAGGTATAGAATAATTATAACTACTCTCACAAGCAATATTAGCTGGAGCCGTACCTCGATCGCTGATTCGATCGACTAAAACCTCATTAAAGTATTCGATCGGCGAACCAGGTAAAATTAGAGCAACATCAATTCCATCACCATCACTATAGTTTCCATTTTGTAGTAGAGTTGGCCCCCAGCGATAGATTACTCTAGGTCCCAACCAGACGCTACTATTGGGAGGATCGGCTAGATAATAAATAATCGGCTTTGTTAATTTGCTACTTGGTGCTGGCTTTAGAACTAAAATTATCTGAATATCAGTAGCCCCTGATGCTTGATTAAAATCAGTAGCATCAGCCGGAATATTGGTCATCACTTGCTGAGACATTTTGATCTCATCAGTCATAAAAGCTAATGCTTGTTCGAGTTCTAGTCGATCTGTTGTTTCTATTTGACTGCGTTGATTTGCATTCATCAGCGCATACAGTCCAGTCCCTGTTAGACTGATAACTATTCCGGTAATGACTAAAGCGACTAGTAATTCAACTAAAGTAAATCCTCCTTGGAACATCTGCTGAGAATGGGGATTATGCCGATCGATCTCTTTAGTTGTAAAATTCATTTAATTTAGCTTCCACTTCTTACTAATTCTCTATTCTTTGCCAGTAACTAATCGGACTTATTTGTGATGGTTGTTTTAGTTTAGAGATTCCGAAATCTGACCAATTACCGGATTGAACGATCGGAATTTCATTTAGACTGGTTGTAGAATCCCAACTATTTACCCAGACTGCGCCAGTAATATTTTTGCTGGGATTGGGAGGGCTGGAATGAATACTCTTAGCATCGGCAAATGGTGCATGGATAAATGCAGTAATAGATGCAGTATCTTTGATAATTAATTTGACAGTTTGTGAGCTACCATAGATTCGTAGATTCGGATGTGCTGCATTCACATTGATAGTTTGACTACCAGCTAAATCTAGATTACCTTTGAGATAGAGGTTGACTTTTTGGTTGCCAACTAAATTAACTGTGAGGCGATCGATATCCTGTAATTTAATTGAGTAGCCACTAGAAATATCTATATCTACTAAGTAGTGATATTCGCCTCTTGCGTCAGGTATATCGCTAGGATTTGGTCTAGGAAGTGTAATTGAAGTGGTAAGTGCTGGTAGCAAAATAGCATTAGTTGGTGGATCTTTTGCAAGTGGAATCAGTGTGAATGGATCGGCAATAATTTGACCGCTGGGTACACTACTAATTAATTCAACATTACTAACATCGACACCTGCAATCCCATCGGAATCTGTCGCTGGGAGTTGAGGACAAACCACTCCTCTAATTTGTCCCGTAATCTTTTGATTTGCACTGAGATTAAAGGTATTTGCCCATAATGCTGGTGGGGCGATTGTCGCTGATTCACTGCCGATCGGTAGAGCTACTGTGAGGGTGCTTTTAGAAGTATTCTGAGTAGTATTATAGGCATCGATCTCACCAGCGACAGTTAGTTTACCAACTCCATTTTCATATTTGTAGTTGATGATTCGGTATCTACCTTTATTTCGATCTCTATTATCTAGATCGATCCAAGTACTATTTTCAAATAATCCAGTTTGCTGTTTAGCTGAAGCTAAATTAATTAATCTACAACTTGACTGGGGTAATGATAAATCGTCGAGTGTGTTAGACCATCGATCTAGATCTTTGTTTGCTAATATTTTATGTCGATCGAGAAATGATTGAACTCTAATAACTCCGGCTTCAGATACACTTAATGCTCGATTAATTTCTCGTTGAGAAGCAGTAGTAGATCGATCGCTCTGAGAACGCCCAATCATACTAGCCGCTACAATAATCATCACTAAACCTAGCCCCAGAGCTAAAGGCATCGCAAATCCAGTTTGAGTACTCTTCTGATTATTCAAGTTAAATATTTTAGGCATTACGAATATAATTTAATCATCTATAGTCAAAATAGATTAACTATTAGGTTTACGACAAGTAAGAGCTACACGATCGTAACTCCTGCCTACACGGATGATACCCAGTGGTGCAGAGACTGTTAAACATCGAGTATTACTCAGATTATCTTTAACCGCTAAAATAATTGTCTTATTAGTCGTCGTATTGCCCCGAATTCCATACTGAATATCTTTAGATGCGCCAGTATAATCGAGAGCGATCGCATCTGGTAAAATGCGATCGCCAGATAATAAACAGCCCCGATCTCCGGCAATTTTTCCAGCCGTTTTATCTAAAGTCAGCAGACAACGTTGATTGCGGCGGATTGCTTCTTGCTGTGCTTCTTGGAGACTAGCCACCACCATATCCGTCGCTTGAGCTAATTTAGCGCGATTTTGGGCGGCAATGAAACTAGGAATCGCCATCGCAGATAAAATACCTACGATCGCAACTACAATTAATGATTCAGTTAGTGTAAAACCGAGATCCTTACTGACATTGAAGTGCAGCATCAGCCATTACCTCGGTGTAAAATTGGAGAATTGGCTGCTCTAAGTTACTCCCACTGGTGGGAGTAACTGTATATTGAATGCCAAGAATTTTGAATGCGGCATTTTCTGGAGTTAATGGAATACTGACAGTCCGCGCAATTTGAAACATTTTGCCCGTCTGACTGGTTTGGTTCGTCGCAGCAAGGCGATAATCCGCAGTACCTGTAACATTTCCGCCAGCTAAATTATCCCTAATTAAATCGGCAAATCCAGCTTCAGCATCGGCGGGATGACATCGTACTTGGTTGGCACCTAGAGGAAGTTGAGTCGGAGTTATTTGCGATCGAATCTGCTCTAGATCCGCCTGTACCCAGCGGTTGGCTTCAGATATCTGTAAAGCTTTAGACTTGAGTAACATCGCTACCACCATGCCCTGCATAGCAACGGCTACGAAGGTGGTGGTTATCAAAATTGCAACTAGTACTTCAGAAAGACTAAACCCTCCTTCTGGAGTCTGATAGCGGCTAGTCAGTAGCCATCTGCATCGACTGTCGAGAAATATTGGAAATCGCTGGGGCTGGATCATATGCAGGAAATTGACAGCCAGATACCCCCAGCGGGGGATCTAGAAATCTAGAATTTGTTGAGGTTGACACCTGCATCCTTCGCCATTGCTACCAAACCTTTGATTTCTAGGGTTTTGATTGCTTTTGTAGAGAGTTTCAAACGGACAAAACGGTTGCCTTCTGCCCACCAGACACGTTTCCACTGCAAGTTAACTTGTTGCAGTTTTTTGGTGCGGTTGTGAGCGTGGGAAACTGCCATACCGTTGTTGGCTCTCTTACCAGTCAGTTGACATACACGAGACATAAAAACCTCCTACTTGAACGCTGTTCGTAAAGTGACGAACCAGCCTCCTATTGTAGCTAATTTTTGTTCATCTACAAAAACCAAGTATTCACACGCAATGAGCAATCGACTACGGATGTAAGTCTGATGGTGTTTATCCTATCCCAGTACGATCGAATACCACAATCAGTAATTTGGCTGGAATGAGAGGGGTAGAAGTCAGCAATTAGAGATGTGGGACAGAATGCCTACGATTGAAATCGTGGCTCATGATGCCAAGTCAGCCTACGCAGATTAATATGTCAGGTAGGGTGTGTTAGGCGCAAGCAGTAACGCACCAGTATCCGAGCGTCGCAAGGATCTGATTTAGGATCGTTATAGCAACTGGGGATCTAATCTAGCTCGGTAAATTCGACTGCGCCTTGACGAAGTAATTTCCAACTTGAGTTATCCCATTTAATCACTGTAGATGGTTGCCCCGAAGTAGGTGGATTTAGATCGATATCTAAAGTGAGGACTTGAGGAAAACAATCGCTAATTTCTGCCATTGTTAGGAGTGGTGGTGCTCCAGATAAATTGGCACTAGTAGTTGCTAAAGCACCTGTTTGGAGTAGGATCGATCGAGCGATCTCACAATCTGGTACTCGTAAACCGATCGTTTGATTTTTGAGGGGATTCATTACTGCTGGTATTCGATCGGATGCAGGTAAAACTAGGGTAAGGGCACCAGGTAAATATCGATCTGCGACTGCTTGCCAAATCTCAATTTCTTGCTCGGTTCCCTGGACATATTGCCACAAATCTGCAACTTTACCTACCATTAAAATTAGCGGCTTATCTTGACTTCTTTGTTTGGCTTGGAAGATTAATTGGGCGCATTCTGGTAGTGTCGCTAATGCAGGAACAGTATCCGTAGGAAAGCTAATTAAATTACCAGTTTTAGCAGCAACTATCGTCCGATCTAGAGAAACTTGAGGCACTATAAAAGTATATTGGTAAATGAATAATTGACGATCGTAGAAATCTTAAATAAGCGGCTTAATCCCCAAGTGGTGGGCATACTTCTGCTTTTCCTTGAAGTAGAGCTTCGATCCAAAGTTTCTCTCTAGATTAATCTCCGACTGGGAGGGGCTGGGGATGGGTTCTTAGATTTTGGTTAAGGACATATTTTGCTCATGCTAATCCCTCTGAACTATGCCGATCGTACCTACACCTACAGCAATTAAACCCAAACCTAGCCAGACACCTTCAGCAGCAACATTGAGTCGATGAATATTTTCACGATGAGCAGCGATAAACAATTCTCTTTGGTTGGCTTTGTTGATAACCAACTGCTGGAAGTTACGCTCTGTCTCAGTCAATTTGATAAAGTCAGCATAACCCCAATATCCAGAAAGTAGTACTCCGGTAAACCCAGGAATAACTAGAAGTGTCAGAAATACCAGATTTTTCATATCGTAAAATATAGAACCAGTTCTGGGATTATAGTTATATTTTAGGTGATGTATCTAATAAAGTATAGCCGATCGCAAATAATACTTGCAATCGGCTATCAAAAATGAGCGTATTTAACTAAAGTGCGAAAGGTCGATTAAGATTATCTTCCAAAAAGTCCACGGATACTATTAATTCCCTGTTGAATAGAATCTGCGCCATCACGCACCCCATCCGCTGTCTTTTTAATATCATTCAGAGTGTTTAATGTTGCTTGAAGATTACTAATTTTGTCACGGGGATCTGTTTGGTTGCTGGCAGTATAAGCGGCACCTGCTTCAGGAGCTGGAGATTGGTCGATTTGCAGTGCACTGGAGCTAATTCCCACTGAATTAGCTTTTTTTAGAAATACACTAATCGGCACAGCGTAGTTAAAACCAGATTTGAGTTTAGAGGCCATTGTGACCATTTCTTGACTTGCGCCTGATTCTCTCATTTTTTTCGCATCTTCTGTGTCCCCCATCCCGTGAATTCCGACTACTCTTCCCGCAGTATCCAATACTGGACAACCACTCATCCCAGCACGGGTAACGTTGGTATAGATCATACTGTAGCCGTTGAGAGCTTTGGGTAGGAATCCAGAAATACTCCCACTCGTAAATTGTCTAATTAATTCACCCCCAGCTCTTGTGCCGACAGCTCCATTCGAGGGCCAACCAGAGACAAAGACATCCTGCCCTTCATTCGTCTTGGACGTACCGATTTTAGCGACTGAATAGCTTTTGTCACTAGTAAATTCCACAACTGCTAAATCGACTCCAGCCACACGTCTAATTTTACTAGCATCGATTTTGTGTGGTTGTTGGTCGGCAGTTAGAAGTCGAAAGCCTTCCCGACTGCTGACGACATGGTAAGCAGTCAACACAAAGTATGTATTCCCATTTCTTTGGATAATTACCCCCGAACCTTGTCCCTGTTCGCCGCTAATCAGTACAGTCACTTCACGCGCAATGTCGTTAACTTGAGTGCCAGGGAGGGCACGAGCAGCACTAGGAAGGGTAATGACGATCGCACTAACAACCGCTGTTCCGGTCAATATCGCTGCTAAGTGATGATGGGTACGCATAATATGATTAGTTATCAAGTGTATGAAAAATCTACTTATGATTATCTACACAAGTTGTCGCCCATTTTTCGGTAATATTCTGACGAAATCATAAAATTAGTTGTAACTTTATCACATCAAGTGATATTATTGCCGAGACTCAAGCCATTCAATGATTTGCCCACCTAAATTGACATCATTGAGCCTGTCGATCTCGCGGATTCCGGTAGGACTAGTCACATTTACTTCAGTCAAATAACCGCCGATGACATCAATCCCCACGAAGTATAAACCAGCAGCTTGAAGTTTTGGAGCGATCGCGGCACACATCTGGTATTCTCGATCGGTAATATCTACTTGTGCGCTGCGTCCGCCGACTGCCATATTGCCGCGAAACTCTTTGCCAGTGGGAATCCGATTGACTGCACCTAGAGGCTTACCGTCGAGTAAAATAATCCGCTTGTCACCATCCTTGGCTGCGGTGAGAAACTTCTGAATCATCAGCGGTTCTCGATCCTGTCTGGTGCTAACTTCAATCAGGGAATTAAAATTGCGATCGTCTGGCGTGAGAAATAAAATCCCTTCTCCACCTTTACCACCGAGCGGTTTTAATACTGCTGCGCCGTGGGTTTCTACAAATTGCCTAATCACCGCTTTGTCGCGTGAAACGATCGTTTCAGTCATCCATTCGGCAAATTGGAGCGCGAACATCTTCTCATTCGCTGCGCGTAGTCCTGATGGACTATTTAGGACTAGGGTTTTGGTTGGGTCGATACAGTCGAGAATGTAGGTGGTATAGAGGTATGGAACATCGACAGGTGGGTCTGTCCGCATGAATACGGCATCCATTTCTTCCAAAGCTAGGAATACTACATCTCCAAGCTGATACCAGTCTTCCTGAGCCACCCAGCGACCATCCTGAAGCTGTACGGGCACGAGCTTTACTGGCTGGAGAAATCCCCACGCTCTACCGCCAATGACACTCAATTTTTCAGCTTGGGTAATCCATACCTGATGTCCCAGTCGATCGGCCGCTTCCATCAATGCCACACTGGTATCGTGGGTAGGATCTAGTTTGGCGATCGGGTCGATTATAAATGTTAGTTTCATCAGGTTAGGATCGTCGCGATCGATATGGCTCTCGCTTGAATTTTAGGTCTTAGTCACACTTCTATGCAAGTAGAGGCTTTAGGTTTTAGGTTTTAGGCTTTAGAGGGGTAGAGGGGTGGAAGGGTGGAAGGGTGGAAGGGTGAAAGCTAGACTCTGTAGCTCTCGATTTTAGCAAGTAGGACGGGCACATGAAATACCCCTCCTACTTGTCACCACAACGCTGTCAACTGTCAACTGTCAACTATCAACTGTTTAAACTTAGCGTTTCGCGGACTGATAACCGCGCCAGACTCCAATCAACACACCTTGGAGCTGGACTAAATGAGCCTCAGACTCGATCGGTTTGTACTTGGCATTGGCAGGTTGAAGGGTAATATAGTCACCCTGACGATGATAGCGTTTGAGGGTTGTACCTTGACCTTCGATTTGGGCAGCAACAATCGTCCCATTTTTGACATCAGCGGAGTCTTTGACAGGCTGCATGATTGCCATATCGCCTTCGACGATCGAATCATCGATCATACTATCGCCCATAACTTGCAGCGCGAAATAATCGGACTGATGAAAAATGGGTGACAAATCTAATTTTTCAGTTACATCGGTAAACGGTTCGACTAATCCCCCCGCCGCAATCGTCCCAAAAATTGGTACGCCACTAGCCGCATATTTGAGGATTTTAATCGTCCGCGCTTTGCCTTCAGCCCAGCCAATAAAACCCTTATTGCGGAGATGTTCCAATCGACTTTGGATCGGGGCGGGGGATTTAAGATCCATCGCCTGCATCATCTGACGAATCGAAGGTGCGTGTTGGTGTTCGCGAATGTATTCTACTAACCAATCGTAGAGTTGTTGTTGCGCTTTAGTTAATTCCATTATTGACTATGCAAATTTAATATATAACTACTATAGATCTGTCGTACTATTAAAGTCTACTTAATAGTTAGTAATTATTCAAATAAATTTGTCGTCGTTCGATTTACCTATTGTAATTACCTGGTAGATCGGGTGAGGGGAAATCGCCTAAATTAACCGCACTCATCCCATTCCCAGTCCCCAATCGCTATGAGCTGAGGTTATTTACTCTTGAGATTGTGCGCTTTATAGAAAGTTTCGAGACTGTTGATGTCGCCGACAAACCGCCAGTGCCAAGGTTCGTAGCTAACTTTTTGGATGTTATCTTTAGGGAAAGATAGCTCGAAACTATAAGTGGCTGCATTAGCTTTTAACCACTTATAAGCAGGTGTAGTATCAAAATTTTGGTTGAGATTGGTAGCTGGTACCGAACTATCGCCGACATCGATCGCGTAACCAGTATGATGTTCGCTATACTTTGGCGGTGCGCTGACTTCGGCACGTTTTGTCGGCTGTTGTCCGCGTTCGGCTCCGACGCCAAAAAAGAGTCGTTTCTGATCTTCAACCGATCGAAATGCCGAAATTGTCGTAATATTTACACCACTCGATCGCGCCGCAGCTACCATCGATTGAAATTTAGCCGCCGCATTTTTTCGCAAGCGATAACCACCGCCAATGGACACTAATTCTATTTCGGGAGCTTCGGTGTAGGGGAGATGGTTTAAAAGGTTATCTGTGTTAGTAGGCTGTGGACTAGTAGTGGCTGGACTGGTGGGATCGTTAGGAGTGGCACTGACGGTCGGTGTTAGTGGAGTGCGATCGCGTGGTAGTGCTAGCATTAAAGCAGCTCCACCAGCCAGAAGTACGCCGATGCCGATGGCGATCCTGGAAATCGGTGGTTGATTGGATCGCGATCCACGCTTGAGGCTGGGCGATCGAGTTTTATCTCCATCCCGCAAGGCTGCTGGGATTTCTTCGGCTTTACCTAGAGCGGAGTTATTTGCTGGTCTAGACCGATCTGAGTTACTCAACTGCTGCTCCCTGTTGCGACTATATTGCATTTTGACATATTGTTGCCTCTGTTACTTGTAGTGTGCCCAGTTTTAATTAGAAAGTGGGGGTTGGATTGAACTTGTATTGTTGGCGATGGTGTATTCTTGGCACTTCTTGTAATGAGCTAATCGGCAGGCGAAGAGAACTTGCGGGTGGCGATTCTCTTAGTTTGGGCAGAACCCGGATCTGGGGGTACCGACCCCCAGACCCCCCGTTGAGAAGCGGAACGCCGCCTCTCAAACTCTCCTGCGTAAGGTTCGATTTGTGGGAAGCGTGGTGCGGCATTCGCTTCACTTTAGATTTTAGTTGGGAGTTATTCGATTCAAACTACCCGCTACCCTCTACCCGCTACCCTCTACCCCGTTCTACCCCGTTCTACTCGCTACCTGCTACCCTCTACCCTCTCACTTTCCCTTACTTGCAATCGATCTCATCTAGGGCTTGAGCTAATTCTGCGGCGGTGAGATAACGATCGCGCGCTCGACGTTGGGTGACTTTATCGATGAGGGCTTGGAGTGGGGGAGTAACGCTCGGAATAGAGGCTAGGTTGAAGCGGTAGCCGTCGGGCTGTAGTTCGATAAAGTCTGCCGGATTGCGTCCGGTGAGGAGAAAAATTAAGGTTGGGCCGATCGCGTATAAATCTGATTGGGTGCAGGGTTGACCGTTATTTTGTTCTGGTGCCATATAGTCAGGTGCGCCAATTTTGGTGCCACCGAAGGTACCGATTTCTTTGACTGCACCAAAGTCAAGGAGAAAGATCCGTTTATCGATCGTGCGGACGAGGATATTGGCTGGTTTGATATCGCGATGAATTAGTGGTGGCTGTTGCTGATGAATATAGCCCAAAATCTCGCAGAGTTGGATCATCCAATCGATCGCCTGAGCTAGATTTACTTTACCTCGCTCCATCACGTACAAATCCAAATCCTGTCCGTGGATGAGTTCCATTGCTAGATATTTGCGCCCAGATGCAACGAAAAAATCATAGTATTCGGGAATGCCAGGGTGGTGGAGACTTTGGAGGATTTTGGCTTCGCGTTCAAATAATTCCTGTGCTTTGGGAATTTGAGCCATATCTGCGTTCATCTCTTTGAGTACTAGCAATTTTGTATCCCAAGCTAGATATGTTGTACCCATTCCTCCTTGTCCTAAGGTTTTGAGGATTTGATATTGATGAATCTGCTCGGTGATAGCAATTGGTTGACCGCAGTGGACGCAAAATAGTGTATCGGGGGGATTGCCTGGGTGTTCGCAGCGGGCTGGATTGGGGGGATTGAGTTTGACTGGTGCGATATCTAGTTGAATGGTGAGTAATGCACCTGCTGTGGATAATTGGATGCGATCGCCATTGGTCAATAACACGCGGAGGATCGAGAGATCGTTAACTAAAGTACCATTGACACCATGATTGCTAATTTCCCAATAGCCACCACCTTGGCGCAAGCTAGTATAAGAAATCGTGGCATGAAGTCGCGAAATTGATGGTCGATCGATGACGACTTGGTGTTCTGGCGATCGACCGATGTGGATTGGGGATGGTGGGGTAAATTGCCACTGCTGGGAGATCTGATTCTGGTGCTCGTCCCATAGCGAAATTTGAATATTTTTCATACAGCCAGGGACAATTTACGATCGACTAATTACGGATCGGACTTGGTATCAACAGCCGCCAATCAGCGATGTAGGAACGAGCATCATTATAAATCGAACTCCGCCGAGCGATCGTTGAGGCGATATCGATCGCCAGCGAAATTTTCCCCTGACGATAAATCCCGATCGCCCGTTCTAGCGTGCGTCGATCGGCGATTTCCTGTAGTTCTAATCGCCAGTATCGCACCTCGGCTTGAGTGTGTGCGTAGAGTGCTCTCCCTGGGGCGATCTTATTGGCGATCTCTATGGCTTGAGCGAGATTACCTTTACTAGCTACCGCGATGGCATTAGTGAGGATCGGTCGATCTTCGATCGTCTGAATTTTATCTGTCCACTCAGCTACAGAGGTGGTAATTTCTGCACCCAGCGGTCGATCGATCGTGATGTTCCCAGCAATACGCACAGCCGCTTTGAGATTGGCTAGAGATTCGCCCGTGCGAACTATTTGTCTAGCTTTAGCGAGGATGACGCGATTATCCACGATTTCAATTTGCCGACTCCAGGTTGCCATCTCCCCCTGAATTGTTTGTCCGACATCACTTTGAGCGGGGACTTGCTTGGCAGTTTCGATCGCCAGCGCGAGGGTAGCTGGCTGCTGGAAGCTAGCAATGCTTTTTGCCCACTGGAGTTGAGTTTGCTGTTTGAGCATCCCTTGCCAGTTTGATTGTTTCGTCCGCGCCAATGTATATATTGAGCTAGTCTTGGGAATTTTTTTGACTTGGGCGACTGCATTCATCAGTGCCAGCATGTGCTGTTTGCCAGCCCAGACGTGAGCCTGGTTGAGCTTGACCCAATCTTGTGCTTCTGGGTAAATCGATACGTCCTGGGGCACTTTTTGGACGAGTGCGATCGCTTCGTTAAAATTTTGAGTTTTGTATAAACCGACGCTCAACTGGACTAGATGTTTGCTCCATTTACTCCGTAGCACCTGTCCCTGTTGATAAACATATGTGTTCGGGTTAATTTGGTTCGCCAGTTTCATCGCTTTAACGATCGGTTCTGGCTCTTGAGGCAAAGGTGCTTCGACAATTTTAACTTGGCCTTTGCCTGCGATCGCTGCGGCTTTGACTGCTAATTCCAACCGTTTGGCACGTTCGGCATAACTATCGCTCTCTTTGTCTTCTAGGGCATCTTTGGCTTCTTGGAGCTTGTCCCACGCGTCTCGCTCTAGGACGAGCTTTGCAGACATTTTGTCATATTTATAAGTGTTCCAGTAGCTACCTCGCATCCGCTGTACTGATTGCAGAGTCCCAAATGCTTGATTCCACTCGCCCAGTTGCATCGATCGCTCAAATTTAGCATCGATGCTGGCACTAGTTTGGGATTGGCTCGACCATTTAGCGATCGATTCTTGGGCGCGATCGTAAACGGGGCTGCTAACTGGAATAATTTTTATAGTGGCGATCGCTCGATCGATATTACCTTCATCTAGTTGCTTGCGTCCGACTCTCATCAAATCCTCAGACCAGGATTTTAGCAACCGTTGCGCTTCGCCATAGAGCGGATGGCGATCTGTCCACCCTTTGACCAGATCGATTGCACTACGCAGCTTGGGTACTTCTTTGGTATCAGCTCCAACTTGAGCGCAGTAGAGGCGTTCGCTATCAGTCGAGATTGGTAAAATGCCTTGACAATTGGGCGTCGGCGGGACGGCAATCAGTAACAAATAACTCGTAATCCCCGTCCCACCTACCATCGCCGCCAAAATAGCCCAAAATGCCGACCACGGATCGACACTTAGTCTGGGTAGATTGAGTTTACTCATTGGGGCAATCGCATCTCTGAAGAGACCATCGTCAGTGAGCTTGGTCAATGTAGATGTAACAACATTATTACAGATCGGATCTGGTTGTGGATATCCGTCATAAGTTAGATCTTCATCGATCTCAATTTGGCTTGGTGGTACATCGACATCACTCTCCCTAGCCGCTCTCGATGAGTGCCGATGCTGAAACTTTTTCCATACAGCAGTCAAATGATTACCGATCGCTTGCCGTTTACTATTTGCCATTGACTCCTCCCAGACATCTAAAGTATTAAATTTTTTGAAAATATATTTTTTATAGCTCAAGACTAGCCTGTGACCTGTCAGTATCGATCCTAAGTATCTTGGCGTAGCTTTTCAGCCTAAATTCCGCTTTTTTGCTGATTATTAAAGTATCGAATTTTGCATTATATCCTTTTCAACAGTCATATCATTCATTTCAATTTATATTAGATTTCCTTACACTATCTTTATAAACGGTCGATTGACTTACCAATTTTCGATCGGCTGCGGCGATTGCTTTGGCGATCGTTGGACAGATAAAAGTGATGGAGACCTGAAAACTAGCGATCGGTAATGGCTTAGAGCAAAGAACGATCGGCTATATTTCTTTGGGTATTTTAACACCTACAATACTTTTTTCAGTTACGTTAAGTAATAGGAAGCTATTCCCTTCCCACCGAAGAAATAGGCATTCACCATCCACTGTCTTGATTCGCTGTCTTGTCGTACACGGAGCGCGAATCGCCATCCACCCCTACACGAGATGTCTAATTTGTCACAGGTTAGGGAGCATTTACTCACATCTTGCCCCAAGCACTGTAGTCGAGCGTCATGCTGCGGAAGGGGAAAGGATGAACAGAGTGTCCAGAAGCCAAACAGCACTGATGACTACATTCGTTTACCCCTTCCTAATTAATCAGCGATTTTCAATCTAGAGCAACTGAGTCTGTTAACTTGAGCATAATTTGAGCATATGATGACTGTTAGTATTGACGATCGAGCACTCCTAAACTTAGACCTATCGCCGATCGCCGCCCCGATCGAACAATGGTTGCTCACCAATCCCAAAACATTCGATCTAGAGCTACAAATAGCGATCGACTATCCCCAAGAGCCAGAAGATCCGCGAGAATTGTCAGAAATTCCCGAAGTCCGACTGTGGTTTATGCGCCTGGATGCCCGTCACCCCTATATACCGCTGATTCTCAATTGGCAAGCGGGAGAACTCGCCAAATATGTAGCCATGTTCGTTCCCCACCAATTCAGTCGCAAGGACGGAATTCAGTACAACCCCGAAGCCCTGGAAATCTGGGTGATGCACCGGATTTTTCTGCTGACAGATTGGTTGAATCATCAGCAGGTAGAAGATCGCTCCAGGCTCAAGTTTATGACGCAAATGCTCGGTTACGAGTTAGACGATGGATTGTTTGAATTATTAGAAGCCAAAAAACCTTAAACAGTTGACAGTTGACAGTTGACAGCGATTCGCCATTTACTGTTGTACCTAACACCTAACACCTAAAGCCTAAACCCTAAACTCTAATATGAAAGCACAAGTATTCCGTGGAGTCGATCGACTCAGCTATGAAGATGTACCAGTTCCCGAACTAGCCGCAGACGAAGTACTAGTACAGGTAAAAGTAGTCGGGTTGTGTCAATCAGATATCAAAAAAATCCTGTATCCACTGTACGAACCGCCCCGCATATTTGGACATGAAACCGCTGGTGTGGTTAGTCAGGTAGGTGCTGATGTAAAAGATTGGCAAGTCGGACAGCGGGTAGTTGTGATGCACCATATTCCCTGTATGCACTGCAAATACTGTCTGCATGAAAATTTTTCGATGTGTGATGTTTACAAAAATGTCACCACAACGGCGGGATTTACGCCCAGTGGGGGCGGCTTTGCTGAATATGTCAAGGTTCCAGGACATATCGTCCGCAATGGCGGCTTGATCCCGATTCCCGATCGCGTTACCGACGAACAAGCAAGTTTTGTCGAGCCGACAAATTGCTGTCTCAAAGCTGTCAAGAAAGCCAATATTCAAGCTGGAGATACGGTCTTAATTACCGGAGCTGGCCCGATCGGGTTAATGTTTATTATGCTAGTCCAGCATTTTGGAGCTAGAGCCATCTCGACGGACTTGATTCCCGCTAGAGTTGAAAAAGCTCTCTCTGTCGGGGCTGAAGCCGCCTTCAACGCCCGCGATCCCGATCTCACCGCCAAAATCCAAGCCTTAACAGGTGGGATGGGTGTAGATACCGCTATCCTCGCCGTACCCAGCGACAAAGCCTTTTTTCAAGCCCTAGACTGTACCCGCAAAGGTGGCAAAATCTTGTTCTTTGCCGAGTTCCCCGATGAGTTAGAAATTCCCATCAATCCCAATGTCTTGTATCGACGCGAAATCGATCTGATGGGGAGTTATAGTTCTTCGTTCAAAGTTCAGGCTTTATCTGCCGATCTAGTTTTTAACCACAAGATTGATGTTGATGCCTTGATTAGCGATCGCTATCATCTCAAAGATCTGGATAAAGCTGTAGCTCAAGCTACCAAACCGACAGCAGAAACTTATAAAATCTTGTTGTATAACGATTAGGCTTACTATTAGGAGATCGTCAATCAGAAGTTAGGTTACTGTAGGGTGTATTAGGCACAAGCCGTAACGCACCAGATCGTCCTATTCATTTATCGATTGGTGCGTTACGCTGCGCTAACACACCCTACAAGCTGGTTGTCAATTGGGAGCATTCCGGTAAGTTATTGCCATTGCTTTGAACTTTGGTAAATATATTTGCGCCTGTTTATCGCCAACGATACCTGTCATCAAGACATATCCACCTTGTTTGGGATACAGGACGATCTGATATATTGTCAAAGGTACTTTGGTTTGGCGATCGCGACCGTCAGCCACTATCTCCCAGCCAGTCAAATTATCGATCGCGATTTCATTAGTCGATTTTACTACGGTGTCCGTTATCGGATAGCCAGATAGCCGACGAGTGGCAAAAGATTGTTGATCGAGCACTGGCACTGCACCCAGAGATGGAGCGACAATAAATAGCGGATCGGTAGGAGCTGCTGTCGGGATCTTACCATCCTTGGTAAATACCGCTACCTTGCCCACTCCTGTTGCAGACTCAACGGGAGACAACCCCTTTACAGCGGCGATTGTGAACGGTAGGGAGGAAACAGCCGCAGTTGAGGATGTACGGAGTGAAACCGCTAGCACGACTTGTTTGAGTTGTGCGCCGAGTTTATTAGCATTTTCGCTAGGAAAAGTGGCGGTGACGATCCTAGTATTTTGCTCGTCGCCAAACACCAAGATCCATTTGCGAAATTTTTGACCGTAGGCTGACTGAGCAACGTTCAACAGCAAGCCTGACTGGTTCTCGATCTTGACATTTTGCTTGGAGATGAGCGAGATCCCCCGCGTTGCCAAACCAGCTCTAGTAAATCCGCCAGTTACTTGTGAATATGAGCCAGGAATTTTGGTGATGACGATCGATGAATTGGTTGTAGATTGCTCGAATCCATAAAATGCTGTCGCCTTGATAAAGCCGCTCGGCTGGCGAATTGCTAACTCAACCTCGGGAAAAGTAACGAGGTTATTTTGATTTTGAGCTTGCAGCCACCGACTATGAAATTGACTTCCGGTTGGTAGAGTTGTAGGTTCTGCCATGCTCGGTACATGTGTGGCGATAAGAGAGAAGATCGCGATCGAAATTGTCAACTGATATTTCATCGAACTAGGTGTAAAACAAACTCATATATCAGTACACGATCGCGTAGTGAAGCATTCTAGTAATTTAATTTAATAGCTTTAAGGATCTGCAAACAAGGCTTCTAGATCTCTGCTGCCACTGACTACTCTCAATATTTCTACAACCCTTTCGCTGACGCGGTAGAAAATAATATAACCCGAAAATGAGATTCCCCTGAGATCGGAACGAATCGATCGCTAACTTTTTCCGATTTTGGGAAAACTCACTAGATATCTACATCTAGCTTCAAATTCATCCAGCAATTTCTCTCCGGCTTCAATATTATGTATTGCATAATATGCGGATATTTCTTCTAAATCTCTAGCGGTATCTGGAGCAATAATATACTCAGTCAATCTACCGATCCTCTCTTGCAGCTTGTAGTTTAGCTCTCAAATTAGCTAGTACAGATTCGCCGTCCAGTCCTTCCCCTCGATCGAGTTGAGCCGCTGCAACATCTATTTGTCCCCGTAATTCTGCTGCCAATAGATCGGTAGCATTTTTAGCTTGAAGTAAGTTCAATGCTGCCTCGATCGCTTCCTCAGGGCTAGCGTAATTACCCGCGAGTATTTCTTGTTGAATAAAATTCTCTAATTCGGGTCTGAGTGTGAGATCCATAAACTTAGGACACAATCTACAATCTTATAGTATTATAGCCTAGCGATCGTCAGATTATCAGATCTGTAGGTTGGGTAGAGCGAATGCGAAACCCAACATCCGCACAATCGATCTTCGGGGATGTTGGGTTTCGTTCCTCAACCCAACCTACAATTTCTATTGTACAAACCCGCCCCCACCCACCATTAACTTTTAGATCGAATTTCCGTAATGTTGAAATAATGCGATCGTCAGGTTGTCGGTGGGGTTGGGCAGGTTTGTACGAAGGTTAATTGCAGGTTTGAATTAGTCGCATAAACCTGCCCCTACAGACTCTAGAACGCGATCGACAGAATATATTAATTTCATCAAATCGCGATCGCTTTTAAATCCATCTGACTCAGTTTGAAATAGGAACGTTTCGGAACTGAATGGGTTTAAGCGGTTCTTCAAAAACCAAATTCAATATTTGAGCTTTAACTACTTGCTTTGAGATATCATTGTTCCCAAAACTAATGCCCACAATAATATCAGTATTTGAATCTATCTCAGCCTTCGATGAACCTGGCCCTCCTCCAAAATCTGTTCCATAACTAGGGTAAGAATTTCCTGATGAATCTACTAGTATTGAGCTACGGCTAGCAATCGATATATTCCTCCTTTTACCTTTGTTAAATATTTTCATTTGGCATAACACGGCTCTATCTATATGCCTACAACTTTCTAACGTCAACAAAAAATTATTAACTTCTTTCCGATAGCCAGAATTCGGCGCAGGAGTTCTAGCTTCTTCTTGTGCTTGTTCTTCTCTGATTGATTTAAACTTACCGCAAATGGTATTGTTGCCATCCGTAGAGACACACATTCGTTCGATCCCTTTTCCTTTGCCACAGATGGTCTTGCCATTACTCGCAACGATGCAAAACTCTGTTTCGGCGTGAGCTGGATTGCTGTGAATGGCAAGACTAGCAAAAGTCATCCCAGCGAGAATGCTTGCTCTTTGAATGAGGCGTAGTAGGGTCATGACTTTATCAAAGGAGAGAGGTTACATATTGCTAAACGCCTTACTATAGTACGAATTAGGGCATAAATAACCGCCAAAAGTCGCCCGATCGAGTTTTTTTGCTCCACCACGAAATTTTACCCAAACTAGCTCCTCACTTATGACTCCAATCGATGCCAGCAGTCCCTTAGATATTATTTTCGTCCCCGCTCAGACAGGTAAACCCATCGGCACGATCGTGGTGCTGCATGGTTGGGGTGCCAATCATGACGATCTCGGCGAACTCGTGCCGTATTTTAAGCTGCCCGAATATCAATTCTTGTTTCCCAATGGCACTTTCGACCATGAATATAGTGAGACGGGGAAAATGTGGTATTCATTTACAGGTGCGGGACAATTGAACGATCGCAGCCTCGCCCAATTGGTTACTAGTCGCGAAGTTTTGACGACTTGGATCGAGTCGCTCCCCACATCTACAGGTATCCCACTCGATCGCACTTGGATTGCGGGCTTCTCTCAGGGTGGGACGATGACGCTGGAGATCGGGCTAGATTTGCCTGTAGCGGGTCTGATCGTCCTTAGCGGTTATTTGCACCAAAACCGAGCCAAGCCACCTCAATCGGCTCCTTCCGTCCTGCTGGTGCATGGGAGACAAGATGATGTTGTCCCGCTCGCCGCTGCTCAAAAAAGTCGAGAAATACTTACTCAGTGGGGCGTGAATGTCCAGTACCAAGAATTTGACATGGGACACTCGATCGCGCCCGAAGTCTTAGATACAGTTAGAAGTTTTGTTACCAAATAACTGAAATTCTCAGCAATTATCAGTAATTTTGTTAATCCTGACCAGATTATCGGGTAATAATAACTAATAAGGCTAAGATTAAATGTAGCTGCTATCTGCTGTATTTGTACGGAGGTTTGACCTATGACCACGATCGAAATGTCGAAACGGAATACTATCCCCAATCTGACTACAGAAGAGGTAGAAGCACTAGCACTGCGGTTGGAAAGCGATGACTATGGAAACCCGTTTGATGGATTGCAAGATTGGCACTTCTTACGCGCGATCGCTTTTCAACGCCCAGATCTAGTCGAACCATACATTCATCTCCTCGATCTCGAAGCCTACGACGAAGCCTAATCTCGATCGATATCGATCGCACCATATAAGAAAATCCCCTCCTCGGAGGGGTGCCCGTAGGGTGGGGTGGGTAGATCCATGCCCAAATACTAGAATCATTCAAAACCCTGATGGTGGGCACTGCCTAGGCTGTTGACTCTGTACCCTTTTTGAGGGTTAAAATTCAGGCAAAATGGCGATGTCCCTGTGAGCGTAAATCCTTGTTGAGCATGGGATTTGCGCTCACAGGGACACCAAAAAATGTCTGAACGAAAAATGCGAAAATGCCAACAAAGTCAACAGCCTAGGCACTGCCCACCCTACAAATAGATCTAGGGTTACGAGCGTTAATAATCATTGAAACTACAGATGGCGATCGGTACTGCGGAGATCTTTACCCCACCCTAACCCTCCCCTTATAAAGGGAATAGGACAAGAGCCTCCCCTTTATAAGGGAGGTAAGTATCACCGCAGCACCTCTAAGTTATATCGATCGCAAACAACACACCAAATTCATAATTGATGCGGGTTTTAATTGGTATTGGGGGTGGGATTGCGGCATACAAGGTATGTGAGATAATTTCTAGTCTATTCAAGACAGGAATCGAGGTAAAAGTCATCCTCACCGCTGGCGGAGAGCAGTTTATTACACCATTGACTGTAGCCACATTATCACGTCATCCAGCTTATACCGATCGCGATTTTTGGCAACCAATTCACCATCGTCCCCTGCATATCGAATTGGGAGAATGGGCGGATTTATTCCTCATCGCTCCACTGACTGCTAATACTTTGGGTAAATTAGCGCATGGATTAGCAGATAATTTATTAACAAATACAGTCTTAGCTTCCACTTGTCCGATTTTGCTTGCTCCCGCGATGAATACCGAGATGTGGGAACAAGTCTCTGTCAGGCGAAATTGGGAGTTATTGTGTCAAGATTCACGCTATCATGCTGCTGGGCCTGCGGCAGGATTGTTGGCTTGCGATCGAGTGGGGCGGGGGAGAATGGCCGAACCGACAGAGATTTTGCCCTATATTAATTCACTCCTGCACACTGGGGGTAAACTAGATCTGCTTGGCAAAAAAGTCCTGATTAGTACGGGTGGAACGCGAGAATTTTTCGATCCCGTCAGGTTTATTGGCAATCCGGCGACGGGAAAAATGGGATTAGCTCTGGCACAAGCAGCCGTTCATCGGGGCGCAATCGTCACACTAGTTCATAGTACTTTGCCAGATGTCTCGATCGATGAAAGAATCAAAACAGTGTCTGTAATTAATAGCGAACAAATGCACCGCGAAATGCTGGCGTATTTCCCCGATAGCGATTTAGTCATCATGTCAGCGGCGGTTGCTGATGTCAAACCTGCTGATTATAGCGTCCAGAAATTACCAAAAAAACTCTTACCAACTGAGTTAAAATTAGATCTAGTACCCGATATCATTGCTGAGTTAGGTAGGATTAAACAACCCCATCAAAAATTAATTGGATTTGCGGCTCAGACTGGTGATATTGTCACTCCAGCTCTAGAGAAGTTAAAACGCAAACAATTAGATGCGATTGTAGCTAATCCAGTGGATCTACCAGACAGCGGCTTTGGTAGCGATCGCAATCAAGCAGTACTACTCAAACAAAATGGCGAACGGTTCGATCTCCTGCCCTGCGTTAAACTAGAGATGGCCCATCAGATTTTAGATTGTATTTAGTCGCATAGTTTGAGTAACTGTTGGTTATTGCACTAAGTTTCAGATAGCTAAAAAATCAACATCCATTACATAGGTTATGCCCGATCCATCGCTCCAAAGAATATTCGACAGGTTAAGTCGAGATCTAGCCAGAGACATCAGAATCCAAACAACTACCGACGAATTGAGATCGGCTCTGAATGCCGATCGATTGGTACTATACTACTTTTATTATAAATGGTCGGGACGAGTCACATTTGAATCATTGAGCGATCCTCAGTTTTCGATTCTGGGTAGTACTGGGCCAGACCAGTGCTTCAATGGTGAGTATGCCAAACTCTATGAGGAGGGAAGAGTCCGCGCCATCCCAGATATCGAATCAGAGCCGATTCAACCCTGTCACCGCGACTTCTTGCGCGATCTACAAGTAAAAGCCAATCTAGTTGCGCCAGTTCTGACGGAGAGAGGATTGTGGGGGTTGCTCGTCGCTCACAACTGTCATTCTATTTATGCGTGGAGTGCTGATGAAATTACCTCAATGCAGAAAGCAGCATATAGTCTAGGGATGATTCCTAGTATTCAAGATAGTTGACTCGCCGATCGAGTGTAAATAAATAACCTCCGTTGGTGATATCGAGTCAGAGCTTGCCGCATTACGCGCGATTTTTGGAGCGTTGACTTACTTTACACGGCATGTCGAGCTTCGATAAGACTTAGTTCTAATTTTACTCAGAAAAATCCTCGCTATTGTCCGCGTCCTGGTTTGCAATCAGCAAAACCCAATGCTTCGGTATCGAGGAAACTAGCAATCGCCATCTCAACCACAGCTTCGATCGGATACTCAATTTCAGCAGCACGATCGAGTATAGCAGTTTGAATTCTTTCGGGCAATCGTTCTAATATAGCCTGGGCATCAGTCGCAGAAAGTTTTTCTATCGGCCTAGTTTGCATAGCTTTACCATTCGCTAGGGATCTGGACGTTATAGGGGGGTTCGGTAGCCCTCAAGATGATGGCTTCTAGCTCCAATAATAACGCAGGGTTCCTCCAGTGAGAAATTGTCTGTATCGCAATCCGAACATCATCATTACTATATTTGTCGAGCCACGCCCACAAAAAAGCCTTATGTCCACCACTGAAACGTCCTCGCAGACTTTTAGTTTTACCGATGTAAAGTAGTCCATCAGTTTTGTGTCTAACTATAGATCCCAGGACGAGCGGGAATAGTGCCAAACTCGCGGCTCAAGGGTTGACATTGTTCAAAGGGAGTAAAGGCAATTGCGTCTAGGATTTGTCGGGCTTGGGTTTGCAGTTGGGAATCATTAGTCGGCATGAAAACAAGAAGGCTAATTGCACAGAATTCATATTCTCACGAACTCTGTCGGATCGCACTCGATCGTAAAATCAGACCATAGCAATCCTAAACGATCGGCTATGTTGATGTCGGGTGTGTTAGGCTTCAGCCGTAACGCACCAGGATCGATACTCAAGGATCTGATTTAGGATTGCTATATATAAAGACAAGTCCTTCCACACACTCAAACAGATGAACAAAATCGCCTATCGTGAATTCGGGGATGAAGAACCAGATACTGACGAGACAGCCGAATTACCACCTAACCAGCACAAACTCAAAATCGAAGCCTCTCGCAAAGGCAAAGGCGGTAAAACAGTTACCATCATCAGTGGCTTTCAAGTATCACCAGAGACACTTAGTAGCCTCACCAAGGCACTCAAAAATCAGTGTGGTAGTGGTGGAGCGATGAAGGATAATACGATCGAGATTCAAGGCGACCATCGTCAAAAATTATTAGAGATCGTGACTAAATTGGGCTACAAGGCTAAATTGAGTGGGGGTTAGATGAAGTATTTTTATCGATCGAGAATAATTCAGCCATTGTATGGATTCGATCGCATCACGAATCATCGTAAAGTGACAAGTAATTTTAACTACGCACCGATTACGTTTCAGTGGCATGACCTACAGCCTTCGCATCATCGATATCCCCAGTAACGAACGTCCCCGCGAACGCTTGCTAGCACATGGAGTCAAACAGCTCAAGAATGCGGAACTAATCGCAATTTTATTAGGAACGGGACAAGGCCCTGGTAAACTATCAGCGATCGGGTTAGGTGAGTATATTCTCAATCATTTGGGGCAGCATCAGCGAGATCCGTTAGAAAGATTGCGCGATTTGCATCCCCAGGAATTGATGGATATTCCTGGCGTCGGCCCCGCCAAAGCGACGGCGATCTTAGCTGCTGTAGAATTGGGACAGAGGGCTTGTTTATTGCGTCCACCCGATCGAGCTATTATAGAAAGTCCCGATACTGCTGCCGCTGCTCTGAGTCAAGAGTTGATGTGGTCTACTCAAGAGCGATTTGCCATATTATTATTAGATGTCAAGAATAGGCTACTGGGTACTCAGTTAATCACGATCGGTACTGCTACTGAAACCCTCGCGCCACCCAAAGAAATCTTTACCGCTATTCTCAAGCAAGGTGCCACCAAAACGATCGTCGCACACAATCACCCATCGGGTAGCACCGAAGCCAGCCAAGCCGATATCGAACTCACTCGTCAATTACTCGCAGGTGCAAAGTTACTCGGAATTCCCTTATTAGATCACTTGATTTTAGGTGGCGGTAACTGGAGCAGTTTGCGTCAAAATACCAATCTCTGGGAAGAATGTCCGCAGGGAGACTAATAGTCAAATCTCGATTTAGGGTACGGACAATGATAAATTGCTGCCGCAACCCGAAGTTACCCATAAGGGGCACCCGTACAAGTTATCTGTAGGTGCTCCTTGTGGGTACCCTCAGATCTACACTAATTAGGGCTTGCTGAATTAGTCCCTGATGCTGTTCTAAAGCCTGAACTCCTTGCTAAAAAATGGTTTTGTTGCAAATATTCTCACTCGATCGCTTGAATCTGGCGATCGAGTGCAAGGGTTCTGAGCCTTTCAACGTCAAAAC
>NZ_JBGSQZ010000121.1:0-4776 GCF_041737865.1 Chamaesiphon sp. | reverse complement strand
GTTTTGACGTTGAAAGGCTCAGAACCCTTGCACTCGATCGCTTGAATCTGGCGATCGAGTGAGAATATTTGCAACAAAACCATCTTTTAGCAAGGAGTTCAGGCTTTAGAACAGCATCAGGGACTAATTCAGCAAGCCCTAATTAGCTCACAGCAAGGATCTGTAGGTTGGGTTGAAGAATGAAACCCAACACACCCGGCAAAGTTTCTTTCAGCCATTAGACGACGTTTACGTCGGCTCAGTTGCTCGGAACGAGACACTTACAGTTCAGGGCGGTGCTTGAACGGAGCGAATATTTGCTCCGCTCAAGCACCGCCCTCTACCCCTAAAGCCTAAAGCCTATTACTGGGGCACAGCCAGCGCGTCACTGCGACGTACCCGATCGACCAACCAAGCGATCCCGCGATTGCTGATGACTACCAGACAGCCGGATGCGATTAGCCATTTCACTTCGCCTCTAGATATTTTCACCGAGCCACCGGGTTGGAGCATGGCACTAGACCGAGCGAGTTCGCGGAGTGTGGCATAGGCGAACAGCAGCGGTAAGATACAAAACAGCCTAATCGAAACCGCCCACTTGGGCACAGTCAGCAAATATGCCAAAGCCTCATCCAAGTCGCTCCGTGCCAAATCCATTAATGAACCCAATGCTGCGAGATTCTGGGGGAGTCGATCGGGATCGAGCAATAGTTGATGGCTACTGCCTTGCGCGTCGAGTTCTTCGGCGGGAACGTAAATCGAGTTTTCGTGCACGGCATCCCAAGCAATATCCTTGAGAATATTCACAGTTTGCAACGCCTGACCGAAGGCTCCGCAGCGTTCTAATAGCACGGTATAGCGATCGCGATCGATCGCCGCTGAATGCTCATACCACAGATCCGTTAATAAATGTCCGACAGTTCCAGCCACATAATAGCAATATCTTTTGTATTCCTGAAGAGTTTTGATGCGGATGCCCTGGGGATATAACCCAATAAATTCTTTCATGCCTACCACCATTTCCCCTACCCATTGCTGCACCGTCGCTTGAGTGCTGGCGGGAAGTGTCCTAAACATCGCAAATACGAGGTGAGTGTGAGCGACTAGCCGGACGTGTTCGGCTTCTCCCGTGATGCCTGTTGCTGCTGCTGCAAGCGTGTCAGACTGAGCGGGATTTTCAAAGCTATCCATCAATTGGTTCAACAGGAAGATCTTTTTGGCTGGTAGAGCTGCGGCATCATCCTCGATCGTATCAGCGATCCGGCACAACAGATAGGCACACAAAACAGAGCGACCTAGATTGCCTGGTAGAAAACGAATACTCAAGGCAAAGGTGCGCGAAACTTCCGGCAATATTTCCTGACAAAAAAGTTCGGCTTGTTTGGTTAGCTGCGTCGATTCAATCGCTGAAGATACCATCTACTCATCCTCTAAAATCGGTGATGTTGCCCAGAAATACTACAATCCTAGCATACGCGCTATCTCCCGATCGACAGATTACTGCGCTAACCAAGCGCGGTAGCGACCTAGTGCGGTTAGGGGGAAGTGCTGTTGGTATAAATGATACTTCATATAAAAGTGCCCAGGAAAACCCGTCCCCGTAAATTCGGATTCCTGCCAATCACCCTGCGGCTGTTGGGTCGCTAGTAAATAGGTGATACCACGATCGATCGCCTCAATCCAGGCAGTATCCACACCTACCCCACTTTGGACTACAGCCAGCAGTCCGATTAGTGCCCAAGCAGTCTGGGAAGCCGTACTGACACCCTGCCCTTTCAAATGCGGATGAGGGTAACTATCGCAGGTTTCACCCCAACCACCATCGGGATTTTGGCAACTTTGCAGCCAGTTAGCACCACGGCGGATCGCTACTTTTTCTTCAGGTGCGATTTGGCTCAAAGCCACGAGAACGCCACTAGTGCCATAGATATAGTTGACACCCCAGCGTCCGAACCAAGCCCCACTTTCATCCTGTTCGGACTTCAAGTAAGCCAAGGCGCGACGGCATCGATCGGCATCGATCGAGGTCTTGCCCCGCCCGTACATCTCCAACACTCTCGCCGTAACATCGGCTGTATTCGGATCGACCATTGCTTGGAGATCTGCGTAGGGGAGGCGATTGAGCAAGTCGAGATCGTTATCGATGTCAAATGCCGCCCAGCCCCCCGCTCGGCACTGCATCGAGGCAATCCAGTTGACAGCCCGATCGATCGCAGCTTGCTGGCGAACTGGATCGGGGAGTTGCAGCCGCTCCAAAGCCATCACCACGACGGCTGTATCGTCTACATCGGGATAAAAGCGATTCTCAAACTCAAATGCCCAGCCACCAGCAACTCCCTGCGGATTCTTAAATGACCAGTCCCCATAGTCGAGAATTTGCTTGGAGAGTAGCCACTCACCCGCCTTGACCAACTCCGGTCGATTGGCAGGTACCCCCGAATCTACTAGCGCACGGATGACCAAGGCAGTGTCCCAAACGGGCGAAACACATGGCTGGGCGCGCCAAGTGTCTTCAGTCTCGATCGTAAACCGCTCTACAGCTTGCAACCCTCGCACCACCACTGGGTCGCTCACTGGATAATCCAGAACGCGCAAGGCTATCAGCGAATTGACCATCGCTGGCAGAATCCCCCCCCACTCACCCGTTGGCTCCTGTCGCTCCAGTACCCATCGCTCTGCCGCCTCAAGACCCTCCCGCCGAAAAGGTACCAAATCGATCCGCTCTGCCCATTTAAACCCCTCATCCAGGGTCAAAAATACTGAATCGAGCCAGTCACGGGCAGCAGGTAAGCGACCAAGACGATCGCTACTCAAGTACAGCTCGTCTAAATTGACTACGGGAGTAATGGGAAAGACAGGTTGGCGATCGAGGACAATTAGTAAAGGTACAGTACTACTCCGCGCCCAACTGGACATTTCATAAATACTCACAGGTGCGCCCGCAGGCAACAGCATCACCCAAGGTGGGATTGACGGAATCCCCTCCCAGTCATAGCAACCCACCAACGCCAAGTGGATCTTGGTAAAGATCCGCGCACTAGCAATCCCACCCCGCTGGAGGATAAAAGTCCGCGCACTAATCAGAGCTGGATCGCTCGCAGGTACCCCTAGCAACCTCAGCCCCAAATAAGCCTCGATCGAAGTACTCAGCTCGCCACCATCACCATAAAACACCTCCCAGCCGCCGTGAGTGCATTGTGTTTGGCGTAAAAAGGTTTCGGCTTTGGCTAGGGGGTAATCTCGATCGATCCCCCAGATCTTGTAGAGCAATATCGCCTCAGCAGTCAGGGTAACATTGGCTTCCAACTCTGCCCACCAATACCCAGCATTGTCTTGGAGTCCTAAGAGGTACTCTTGACTCTTGTGAATTGCCCGATCTAGCTGTTCCCGTTCCATACTCTATTCCGATCGCACCACTTAATTACATTTAATTCTCACTCAAGATGCCGAGCAGAAGATGAGTATTAGATGACAAATCGTCTCGTCCCAGTTCCGTCCGCCATAAACTATCGAGCAGTCAAATTAGACATCTAGGGTGAATTGTGGATGGTGGATAGATACATATTTTGTAGGTTGGGTTGAGAGCAACGCGAAACCCAACATCCCTAGAGCAATTTACTATCCCCTATCCCCTATTCCCTCTCTTCACCAACAATTTATGACTAGTAACTTGGGTTAATTTAACTGTCGCGCCACTCGATCGAGCACCCTCAATGCCTGAAGCGAACCTTGCACCAGACGGAATCCAGCGACAGGATCTTGTGCCACCGCCTTAACCAAAGACCACGATTGTAATTGACCTCGATCGTCGAAAGCATCGCTCAGATCCGGCAGATCGTGGTGGCTGTCATCACTCACCACGCGAATCGTGCCCACAGCAATCCCCCACTTCGCGAGGATTGATTGCACCGTCTGTCCCTCCATATCCACTACCACCGCGCCCAATTGCTGTCGATACTGCTGTTTTGCTGCCGATCGAAATACAACTTCGGGACTAGTCAGCGCGAGTACTGGATCTTTATCTGGAGACACCCCTACCAATCCTGCTAACAGTTCTCGGTCGCATTCCAGACACCGACCGGAAATCGAGATCGTCGCCCGATACAACACTACATCACCGATCCCATAGCGATCGTCCAAGCTACCGCACAGACCCATTACTAGTACCCGTTGCCAGGAGCCAAGTGGTAGCCTCGGCAGATACTCAGCCACCGCCGCGCCAGCAGGAATGGCAAATACAGGTAGACTCGATCGACAAGCTCGTTGCACCGTCGCATATTCGGCACCTTGCGGGACTAAAATCGCATCGATCTCCAAACTCGAACCAATCCCCTCGCGCACGTTCGCTTCCTCCTAGTTCATAACTGATACATTCGATCGATACAAACCATTACTATCATACATTCCGCTAGTTCGATCGCCCTTGAGGGTGCGCTAATGCGATCGGCATTGAAGAGCCAAAGAATGTGTATACTTACTGCCCACAGCCTCAAACCTTTACTCTAAAGAAATTTTACCCTCCATCACTTCAACCACTCGTTGGCACAGCCTACCGGAGGTAATCGCGATCGATATGTGCGGATGCGGAATTTATGGTGTCCACGTTAAAATGACGATCGAACCTACTTTGGTGTCTAGCTATGACCCTCAAAGAATTATACTTTACATGGTCATAATCTGAGCTTTGTCGAAATGCTGAAAGCGGAGTGTCAACAAGGAATCAAGCTCTTTTTTATGTTCCAGATGAGCATCATTCAAACATCCAGAGATAGCTGATGAGAATTGAGTAAAATCTTC
>NZ_JBGSQZ010000120.1:0-12571 GCF_041737865.1 Chamaesiphon sp. | reverse complement strand
GACCTTTGAGCCGTTCTGCTGTCTCTTTCAATAATGCTTTGAGTCCCCCTGTTAGTTCCAACATTGCTCAGATCTCCTTTCGGTATATATTCTTAGTCTATCTTACTCTCTCGGAACTATTTATTTCTTGGAAGTCCCTTAACGTGAGTTCGGGTTAAGCAGAGCCTAGAGACTGAAGTCTCTGCTCATGATGCAAAGTCCGCCTTCGCGGACTAAGAGAATAGTCCGCGAAGGCGGACTTTGTACTATTAGCCTCGATTTCAATCGATGGCGGTACTCAAACGAAGCAAATATCCTTAACCCGAACTCACGTTACTTAGTCCGCGTAGGCGGACTTTGCATTCCGAGCGGCGGTTTCTAACCGCTTAGATTATATGTAGCAGTACTCGTGTTTATGTCTTGGAAGTAGCTTTAAAGGTATTAATAATTTGCTCGAATACTGGCATGGCTTGCTGAGAACTTTCGTTATCGTACACGTACGTTACTTGAAATATCTGGTTGCCTGTCTTAAATAACCCGATCGATTCCTTGAGTTGAATACCTTGAACATTCACATCGATACTCAATCGAACGATTTGACGAGAGCCGACATTTAGGATTTGATTCTCGACTAGCGTAAACTCAGGTGGGAGCATTGAAGGGATAAATTTTGCCATCATCTCCTGAATTTCTGCTAATGACACACTTGCCGGAATCGGTAGCTGGGTGACGAGCACCATACTCGGAACCTGTTGTGAATCGGTACTAGTCGCAATCGCTCTCACGATCGAAGGATCGTTCTCGAATACCTGCATTATTGATGCCATCGAAGGGAACATCTTGGCAGTTTGAGCGATCGCGGCTCTAGTCTGAGCATTAGACGGTGAGCCACCTTTGAATCCAGTAGGTAGTTTGAACTCGACTCCATTACCTTTGATTGTACGACTACTATCATAGATGGCAATGCGATCGATAGTAGTCGCCTGAACAGCCGCCGCAGGTGGTGTTGCGGCAATAGCCGATAGATGAGCACTCAATCCGAGTAGTGCAATATTGAAACCAATTCCATAAAGAAAACGCACGATCGATACCTCGCAGGTGTGAAGTAGCAGTGCGAACCGCTACAGTTTAGATTCAATTTTAATCCCTACTTTTTTAATTGGGTGTGTTCTAGATCTCCATGTATCTAGAATTAGAAATTAATCAGACCTATTTTCGGTACTCAAAAATGATAGTGGTTGGCTCATGTTGTCGGCAAAACCCAGAATTCCCCGATCGCGATATTCGTACAATAACTCTCCTCGATCGTCAAATAAAAAGGTACCACCCCGTTGCGTGAGATAGGTAGGATCGGGTACATAAGTGTTCCAATTACCCAATACTTCCGCCATATTTCGCAGCCTCAATGTTGCCAATTCAAACGGGCGTTGAAAACCGCTACCACCTGCTACATTGAAAAAAGATCCCTCGATCGGTGGTAATGGTTTGGCACGTACGATCTCGCCAGCTTGGATTAATTGGGGTGCAGATCGATCGCCTTTATACCCCCGAAATACCTCTCTCAGAGTGCCAGGACTACCAATTCCCGCACACATTAGAATGAGATTAACCCAAGCATTTTGAGCTGATGAAAAATTGGGTAATTTGAGTGATAAGCCTGGATAAAGATCGAGTTGTGAATGTAGTTTGGCGCGATCGTCGATAAATAACCATTCAGCAGGAAATCCAGTGAAATTACAGAACTTTTCGCCAGCAGATCGATCGCCAATTCCGACCATCCGCACGGTTAAACCTGTAGACTCGATTTGTTTTCGCTCGCGTTGTAGCCACCAAGCATATTCGAGACTATCAAAATCACCCAATTGCGGACAGATGATAATCAGCAGCCGCGTAGCTGGATTACACCCACTCAAAATCGGGACTACTGCCCCATCGCTGACCCGCAGCCGCTCGGTTTGCTGGAAGATAGAGTAAACATTATTCATAATTTCTGAAACTTGACTTTTAAGCCGTCGCGGGGGTGGAGTGTGGGAATCGGATCGAGGGTGAGATTTTGGTTGGGTAATAGCTCCCAACTATTCCGCCGCAGCAACATCGCGGCAATGATTTTGAGTTCCATCTGCGCGAATGCCATCCCGATACAGATCCGCGCACCACCGCCGTAGGTGACAAAGGTATAGTCAGAGGGCTTATAATCCGATCGATCTGGGTCGAATCTGTCAGGATCGAAAGTATGGGGTTGGGGATAAACCGCCGCATCGAAATGCGCTTCAGGAATCCGATAGAGCAGTTGCCAACCCTTAGGGACGCGATAACCGTTAAATTCAAATTCTTTGACTACACCCCGAAAACCGCCGCCAATTGGTGAATACATCCGCTCGACTTCACGGAGGACTCGATTCTCCAAGGAGAGGCTACGCCAACGAGATAAGTCATCTGTTTTAAACTATCGATCGAGATCGGTGTATTCCTCCCAATCTGCTCTTGCTCTGCTCTTGCTCTAGCCAGAACTTCGGAATTTTGCGCCAGTGCCAAACATAGGGATGCAATCAGCGATGTCGTCGTCTCGTGTCCGGCAAATAGCAATAGTAACGCCTGCACTTTTAGTTCGGCAACACTGAGCCGATTTCCCTCTTCATCCTGACTTTGTACCAATAATCCTAAAGCATCCTGAGTGGGGGATATCTGCCGCTCCAAGACTACTTGCTCGATATGTGCGAGTAAGCAATCGCGGGCAGTTATCGCCCGTCCATAGGTCGTATAGCTCCATTTCAAGGGCAAAGTAAATAAACCATTAGTCAGTTCGGTAAATAGCCGACTCAACTCAGTTGTTTCTGCACCTGGTTCGCTGCCAATGAGTAAGACACTCGCGATTTCAAAGGTAAGATTTTTGAGTTCGGGAAACCAAGTTAAGTCACCTGTCTGTTCCCACTTGCTGAGATATCGATCGGTTATTTCGGTCATGGTGGCGACATAGTTCATCAACGCTTTCCCATGAAAAGCTGGCATCAATAATTTGCGATTGCGCTGATGCTCGGCTCCCTCTTGCAGAAATAGCGACGCTCCCAGTAACTCCTTAAAATTATCTGGCCAACCATCGCGCCATGAAAATCGATCGAAATGGGTCGATAAAATAAATTTATTCGCTGCTGCCCCACTCATAACCACTGTCGGACGACCGATAATATTAGTCCGAAAAATTGCCCCATACCGTTGACGACGCTTGGTCGCAAAATCGGGATCGGTTAGAAATGAAATAGTTTCCCCAATCCAGGGTAAGCCAGATTTTCCAGGCGGTAGGGGTAAAGTTGAAGTGGTTGGTTTGTTTTCGATCGTCATGACAATAATGATGTGGGGAGATGCTTTGAGTCCTGTAGATCGCCCGAACTAGTCGTTTGGTTGCGCTCGGTCGCAAATTCGCTTAAATATCACTATATTAGACTGAGGTTTAGGCAATCTCATATCAATTTAAACAAAGATCCCGACAGATAGGTTTGCAGACTCCAGATGCAGCAAAGCTTTCCACATCCAAAATCCAAAATTGGATCGTGGAGATCTGCTCGACATCCGGTGGCTGATGGCAATCTCGATCGAGGCAGTGTTAAATTACGTAAATAATCTCGTCAAATCTAGAATTTTTATGCAGCTTACCTGGCTAGACAATAACTCATGGCTGATCGAATTAGGCGGCAAAAATATTTTATTAGATCCCTGGCTAGTGGGCGATCTGATTTTTGGAAACCAGCCCTGGTTGTTTCATGGTACCAAAACAGTCGCTCGATCGTTACCCAAGCAGATCGATCTGATCTTGATCTCGCAAGGATTACCCGATCACGCGCATCCACCGACGTTAGAGATATTAGATCGATCGATTCCCGTAGTCTGTTCCCCTAATGCACTCGAAGTCGTCCAAAAGTTTGGCTATCAGCAAGTTACATCCTTAGCTCATGGCGAGAGCTATCACTTTGCCGACATCGAGATCGAGGCAGTACCAGGATCGCCAGTCGGCCCCACCACGATCGAGAATGGTTATATCGTGCGGGGTAATGGCACTAGTCTCTACTATGAACCCCACGGCAATCACTCCCCAGTGCTGGCAGAAAAAGGCTCGATCGATGTCGTAATTACACCCTTAATCGACCTCAAATTACCACTATTGGGTGCCGTCATCAAAGGTCGAGCTACTACCCTCGCACTATGCGAACTGCTCAAGCCGCAGTTTGTCTTACCCACAGCCGCAGGTGGTGAAGTTAAGTTCGAGGGCTTACTGGTGTCGATTTTGCACACTGAAGGCACAGTGGCAGAGTTTCAGACTTTACTCACAGCCAAATCTCTAGGAACTAAAGCGATCGATCCACAGCCCTGGCAGCCTTTTAGCCTGGAACTGGCTCATGTTTAAATTAATTGATAATTGATAATTAGGTTCTTAAAGATGGAGATTTAGACCCCGATGGGCGGTTTCCCCGATTCGTGACAAGTTAAGAAAATCCGAGAGTTGTCAAGGGGAGAAAGAAAAGATGTAAAACTCTTACTAGCAGAGAGTTAGATCCTACCATGTGACCCATGCCCCAAAAGCGGAAAACAAATCGCGACCATGCCAAGCGGCAGCAACGCCCAATAATGGAAGATGAGGTAGTAGCAGCACAATTAGAACAGCTAGTCACGCCAGCAGTGTTATCACAAGAGAAGTACTATCGCCAACTCGGAATGAGAGAGCGTGGCGGGTCACCCGCCCAGCACAGAATCTTGAATCTGCCGCTGATGGTAGCAGCGGTGCTGACATTAATCTGGAGAGATGTAGCTGGGGTACTGCCCGTTCGCTCATTTTAGAGAAGGGAAGGGAATTAAGTCCTACGGGGCTTGAGATGCAAGCTGTAAATAGAGTCCGGTAGTCTCAACAGCGAAAGTATCTGTCGATGAAGGGCGGAAAGCGTTGTAACAAAGATGGAAGTATCGGGTAGCAAATAGAGAGTGAGGTTATCGAAAGCCTTCAATAATTGCTCGGCAGAGGGGCGTTCTGTTGCTCTGTTGGGATTACCATCATAAAGACCAGCTAACTTTTGTTTAGAGGCGGATATAGCCTCTCGAACAACAAATTCTATCAAGGTAAACACCTTGCTTGAGCAATGCTGCAATCAAGGGAATATCATCAATCCGCTCTGAACTAATTTCCATGCGTAGCCTCTGGCAATCTCAAAAACTGCTAATAGCCTACCTTGCAACTGCCCATCTTCTGACAGGCTGTCAGAATTGTCCGATACTTTATCCCTCAAGGCTTTAATTCTCTTCCCTTTCTAAAATGAGCGAACGGGCAGCGGTTTGACAAAGGCACAGCTTAGAATCGCTGCCCACCTTATTTATTATTCACGATCGATTTAATCAAAGTCGATTTTAGGTGTACCCATATTTCTTAATAAACCAAATTTTTACAAATTGAGTTAGCACACAATAGCAAGTCAGGATGCCAGCTAACCACAGAAAATAGACGGCTGGTAACGGTACAAATCCCAAACTAGACGCAAGTGGTGAAAATGGCAAATACATCCCGATACACATCACAGTAGCGGTAATTAGCAACATCGGTAAAGAAGCCCGACTCTGGAAAAAAGGCACCTTCGCTGTCCGAATGACGTGGACGATCAGAGTTTGAGTCATCAGACTTTCGACAAACCAGCCTGTTTGGAATAAAGCTTGATGCTCTACAGAGTTCGCTCCAAATACAAACCACATGATGGCATAAGTGGCATAGTCGAAGATCGAGCTAATCGGGCCGATGAAAATCATAAATCGCTGGATATTTTCAATCTTCCACTTAGGCGGCTTGACTAGATCTTCTTTATCTACGTTATCGAAAGGGATACCCGTTTGCGAAAAGTCATAGAGAAGATTATTGATGAGGATCTGAACTGGTTGTATCGGTAAAAATGGCAAGATGGCACTCGCCCCCAACACACTAAACATATTCCCAAAATTAGAACTAGTACCCATTCTGATATATTTAACTATATTAGAAAAAGTCTGACGACCGATCGTGACTCCAGACTCTAATACTAATAAGTTTTTTTCGAGTAAAATAATGTCTGCCGATTCTTTGGCAACATCAGCGGCTGTATCGACTGAAATGCCGACATCGGCTTCGCGTAAAGCGGCGGCATCATTGATACCATCGCCCATATATCCAACGATGTTACCTGCTTTGCGTAATACCTGAATAATCTTGGCTTTTTGGGTGGGAGAGAATTTGGCAAAAATAGTGGTGGTTGCAGCAACTTCGGCTAATTTATCATCGGCTAAAGATTCAAGATCGCTACCTAATAAAACATTTTGGACGGGTAAGCCCACATCTCGACAGATTTTCCGCGTAATAATCTCATTATCTCCGGTCAAAATTTTGACATCGACTCCATTGCGGTTGAGTGCTTTGAGGGCTTGGGCAGCGGAATCTTTGGGCGGATTGAGAAAGGCAACGTTTCCGAGTAGAATCAAATTACTTTCATCGGCGATCGCGCAGTGAGATTGTTCGAGTGGAATCGTCTTATATGCCACTGCAATCACCCGTAGCCCATCAGAATTTAGTTTTTGTTGTAAATCGGCAACTCTAGTATGAACTGAGGCATCCATTGGCAAAATCTGGTCATCGACTTTGAGCTGAGTGCAGACTTTGAGGACTTCTTCAACTGCACCTTTGCAAATTAAAACATGGTCTTTGCCCGTCTCGGCGATGATGACAGACATCCGCCGCCGCACAAAGTCAAACGGAATCTCATCAAACTTATGGTAGTCTTTATCGATGTCTAAAGATGTCAGTTCTTGTTTGCGCTCTAAGACTGCGACATCCAATAGATTCTTTAATCCAGTCTGGTAAAAGCTATTGAGATAAGCATATTTAAGCACATCCAAACTTTCTTTTCCATAGGGATCTAGATGTCTTTGTAAAACGATTTTGTCTTGGGTAAGCGTGCCTGTTTTATCATCAGTACAGAGGATATTCATCGAGCCAAAATCTTGAATCGCATCGATGTTTTTAACGATCGCCTTTTTCTCAGACATCGAGATTGCCCCTTTCGCCAAATTTGCCGTGACAATCACAGGCAACATTTCGGGAGCCAATCCCACCGCCACTGATAAAGCGAAGGTGAACGCCTCTACCCAATTGTGTTTGACGATGCCGTTAATTAGAAATACGAGCGGAGCCATGATCAGCATAAACCGCAATAGCAGCGTCGTCACACTATTTACTGCTTTATCAAAACTGGTGCGGACTCTGGTACCGCCGAGTGTTTTCGCTAGAGATGCCAGATAAGTATGACTGCCAGTTTCGGCGACCACAGCAGTACCAGAACCACTAACTACAGTGGTACCCATAAAGCAAAGATTGACCAACTCCAGCGGGTTTTTCTCTTGCTTATCGATGAGATCTACGTGTTTTTCGGCGGGGAGAGATTCGCCTGTGAGGGTAGATTGACCGAGAAATAAATCCTTGGCAACAATCAGCCGCAGATCGGCGGGAATCATATCTCCGGCTGACAAAAGGACGATATCTCCAGGTACGAGCAACTTCACCGCAATTTCTGTTCCAGCGATCCCTTGCTGCTCTTTTGGTGCGGTAGTTTTAGTATTACTCTGACGATTCACCGCTGCTGTAATGCTCACCATTGCTCTTAGCTTTTCGGCGGCTTTGTTCGACTGAAATTCTTGGGAAAAGCGCAGCAATCCACCAAAAATTACCATGATCGTAATGATGAGAGCGGCTGTTGGACTTCCGGTTAATAGTGAAACGATCGCTAGTACGATTAGTAATAATGAGAGGGGATTTGTTACCGTTTTTAGCAGTTGGATATACCACTTCAGCGGTTTTTCGCGGGCGATCTCATTTAGCCCAGATTTAGCCAATCGCCGCTGGGCTTCGGTTTCAGTTAGCCCTTCCAGTGAAGTGTCAAATAATTTTAGAACTCCATCTACATCTTTCTGAGCAATATCGATAAGTGCATTGGATGAATCTCCAGAATTGGCATTCCGACTGGAATTATTCATAAAGTAGTTTGATTTAGGTTATTATATTGTCGGGAATTCGGAAGTTATTAAGTACTGCGATCGATCCTACTTTGATACTGTGAGGATCTTGTGAGGTAGTTATATATTGAGGTAGTGGATTGCGAATAATAAAGAGCGAGAATAATGGCTCAACTCATTTTGGTTCGGCATGGTCAAAGCCTCTGGAACGCCCTCAATAAGTTCACGGGATGGGTTGATGTACCCCTGAGCGAACGCGGTCGTGCTGAGGCGACAATCGCCTCCTGTCGGCTCAGTGGGTATCGAGTGAATGTCTGTTTTACCAGTAAATTAATTCGGGCGATTGAAACAGCAACAATTTGTCTAACCGAACGTGATGACATCTGCGGGGGCAAAATTCCGATTATTAAACACGAGCAACCCGATCCAGATTGGCGCGGCTGGGATAACTACGACGGGAATCCGGCTGAAGAACTACCTATTTTTACGAATGCTGCTCTTGATGAGCGGTTTTATGGTGATTTGCAGGGTTTAAATAAGGCGGATACCGCTGCTAAGTACGGCAACGAACAGGTGCAGCAGTGGCGCAGATCTTATAGTGTCCGACCTCCGGGCGGGGAGAGTTTGGAGGATACCCAACAGCGGGTGGTTGCTTATTTTAACAGCCGGATTCTGCCCCATTTGCTCGCAGGTGATAACGTCCTAATTGCGGCACATGGTAACTCCTTGCGATCGATTATGATGATGCTCGACGGGTTGAGTCCAGATGAAGTGACAGCACTAGAACTGGCAACGGGTGTACCGATTGTGTATGAACTGGATGCTATGGGGGGATCGATCGGCAAACAGATCCTAAATGATTGATATTTATATGATGGCACTATCGAATCTGAATTGATTTGATTTCTTTCGATCGCATAGCGTCTCCGAATAGGAGAATCCCGAATTATTGGAGCGGATAAATAGCTATATTTCGATCGATTTTTCTTTTGTTTCGGTAACTCAGTACACACTTTTGTGATGAAAGGTAAGAACTATGTCGCTGATTTATAACAAGTACTTAAACCAATTTATCTACGATCCTGGTGAAATTCAGGCAATTGATGAACTCAAAAACTCACCACCGCTAACCAACCCTTTAACTCCTAAAACGAAAACAAATCGAGGTCAATTCTTTCTTTGTAGCCCTAAGATACCAAAACCTTCGCAAGTGGGTCGAGATAGTAACTCTTTCTCGACATGGAAAACCAACAGACTGGCTATTCTCATGACAGTGTGCGGTTGGATTGGCATCGTACTCTATCACCTCGACCATCCTGTTAGATTTAGTCTAATTGGGCTATTCTTTTATCTCTGCTGTGATGGACTTTCATTGCTATTATTGAACGGTGCACTTGTTTTATTCGATCTATATTTCGATACTCGCGAGCGTCCCTATCTCATCACCCTCAAATTATTTTCATACAAGTACGAAATTATGCGAGCGGCCCCCTTGTTGGCCGATTTAGAAAGGAGGGGATTTTTTTTTCGCGAACTTAGAAGGGTGTCGATCGTAAGATTTCCGAAAATGCTCTTCCTCTTGCGCGAAAAATTTAGCTATGACAACATTTTTCTCACATCTGACTTCGATCGACTTCGTTCTCGCAGCACACAAAGACAAGCGATAACAGCAGAACAACAACTTGTAAGTGAAATGGTTCGGAATCCTGAGACTAGAAGAAGACTGAAATATGGAGATCCCAGACTTCAAGAATTTTTAGAGAAGTTTAAATCTCGTAGAAAAGTATCTTCAAGAGAAGCTTACCTAGATCTGATTTCACTATTTTTTATCTCAATTCCTAGTGAAGATGGTATTTTTCTTGCTCCACCGATCTTACTTGGTATCAATAACTGGACGATAACTCTATTTGCCTTTTTGTTTGGGTTTGTTCACTTTCCCCAATACTCTACTATCAATTGCTTGAGAATCGTATTTACAGCTATGTTGAAGATAGTATTTATACTACCAAAATATGGACTATTAACCTGTATTGTGGGTCATATTGTATTCGATCTATTTTGTTTTTATGCAATTATTATTAAATCTTTGCAGGAAGCGAGGAATTGCTAAGTTTGTGAAGACACAGCCCGTCATTTGGACGATCTTGAGATCTAATTGCCTTTGAACTTGAAGCAGGCTAAAGCTACTGTAGGGCATATTTAAAGACCAAGGAGACGCTTAGATAGTAGTATAATATTACTAACTGAATGTAACATTGACGCTACCAGATTTAGATACTGAATTTTATCTTCGTTTGCGTAGCATACTGGAGGTAATTGATTATGATGATGCAAGGGCGGGTTGAGTCCAGATGAAGTGACAGCAATAGAACTAGGAACGGGAGTATCGATCGTGTATGCACTGGATGCTGCTGGAGATTCGATCGGCAAACAGATTCTAAATGATTGACATCACAATCTAGCAGGCTAGAAAAATTGCGATCCAGAAAGTATGTTAAGATAATATTATCCCACCATCTAGTAAGATTCAGTCATGAGCGCGAAAGTAAGCATCACATTAGATGAAGAAGTTTTGGAGTTCGTGGATCGATCGAGCAAAAATCGCAGCCAATTTATCAACGAAATATTGTCCAAAGAAAAAAAGAGACAATTTTTGAGAGAGTTGGAGAATGCATACACCGAACTAGTAAATGACCCCGAATATCAAGCTGAGATTGAGTTATGGGATGTCACAGTGGGAGATGGAATCGATGCCTAGTGGCGATCTACGGTACCGGAGAGGAGAGATATGGTGGGTGAATTTAGATCCGACGGTGGGCAACGAAACAGCTAAAAAACGCCCCTGTGTAATCCTTCAGAATGATGTAGGCAACGCAAGATCTGACACAACGATGGTAGCTCCTTTATTGAAAGGCTCAAAAACTTACCCTTTTGTGGTCAACATTGAAGCGACGATCGATAATGGACTAGACGAAAATAGAGGAATTCATCTCGAACAAATGAGGGTTGTTGACAATCGAAGAATCGATAACAAGCTGGGAACATTAGAGCATAAGTACTGGAGCGAAATAGAGAAGGCTGTTTGTATAGTTTTGGGCTTTAATAAAATTTTCGATCCAGACATTGGGAATTAGGTAAAATGTGTCTTTGAAGCAGTATTTCAGGAAAAATATGCGATCGTTGTGAAAATACATCACAGAGAAAGCAATAATGGAGCTAAATGAGCGGAAATGAGAGCAGGATGAGTGGACTCGAGCGTAAAATCTTCCTCGATTCTAGACATCTTGCTAAACATCTGCCAGATACAGAGCAAAGTAATCGGCTACTACGGCGGGGGAGAGCCGCCCACGTATTTAACGATGAAGCTGCTCTCTTGCGGGTGGCTCAAGTTATCATAGAAGGAGGAATCTATACGGGGTTTGCCAGAGGCTACGATCGTTATGGGTTGTTATTCACAGAAGCAATCGGCGTTCGGCTTAGTCCTGAAGGTTCGACTCTCCTTTTATTCTATGGTGAGGTAAAGATTGATGCAGATAACCAATACCATCCCGTCCCCCGAACTCGACCCAGTGAAGAATAACTGGAGCTTTCTCGAAGTGTGGATCGATCCAATGCAGTCACCACCATATGTTTTGCTGTTGTTGGGGGATAAATCTGGTAGTTGCCATATTCTCGATCCTGCGGCACAGTACAAATCGATTAACAGTTGTGATACTTACGATGAGGCACAGCTTTGGTTATTAGAAGATGAGTACGAGCCAATGGAAGGAAGAATATCAGATGCTGAAATGAATTTGGGCAACCCGTAAATTCAGATTCGATTACCTCCGGTACGCTTCGCGATCGAACCTGAATTAATTCGATTTCCTGCTCTCGATGCCGATCTCCTGAGAAATAAGATCGAACAATTTATCGATGGTTGTGAAAGTACATCAGAGAGGGATAAGTAATGGAACTAAATGAATTGCCAGGATCGGAGTTAATCTTACCTGGGTTGGAATATCTTTACAACGGTAGAAATAATACAATTGGGTCGCTATTAATCTCGATCGCATCTATCCGTTTAACTGCCGCAGGATTGGATATTCCGCAGGTGTCTCTAGTCTCAGAGCCGGAACTTGCTTTGTACAATTATCTTCAGATCGATCGAGATGATGCTTATTCTTACTATAATGCTTTGTTAAGTAGTCTCAACAGCTTTTGTGCTGCACTCGAACTGAACTCCAAATATCAATAAATTAGGAGTATTGAATCTGAGTCGTCACAATTTTAGTTCCAGATAATATCCCAATTTGGAGTGATGTCCAGAAACTTTCTGGATATCATGCTAATTTAGGACAATATACGGAATGTCTTGATGACGCATCAGGCTCTCAGCCGATGTTTTTCTGGATATCACCCCAGTTTTCAGGGAATAGGCGTAAACTTTCCGTATACATAGGGCTTGCTGAATTAGTCCCTGATGCTGTTCTAAAGCCTGAACTCCTTGCTAAAAGATGGTTTTGTTGCAAATATTCTCACTCGATCGCCAGATTCAAGCGATCGAGTGCAAGGGTTCTGAGCCTTTCAACGTCAAAAC
>NZ_JBGSQZ010000110.1:0-10385 GCF_041737865.1 Chamaesiphon sp. | reverse complement strand
GAGCAGGAATCGCGGCGCTACCACACCCCACTAACGCCTGCTTGGTGCGCTGTCTTGTCGTTTTTTTATTCGGGGGGAACCCTAGACATAAAAACGCCGCTGTCTTGAAAAGGTGCTTCACTTGGGGAAACCCCAAGAACGCACTTTTCGCTACGCGGACTAATACCAGAACAGGTATTTGTTTAACCGAACCGTATTGCTCTAACCCTTAACCCCCCCAACCCCTAAAAATATTGGATCGCCTGAATATTATCGCCCAACAATTTGCTACATCTAGACTGATTACAAATGTTCGCGCCTTTGGAAGTGGCAATATCAATGATACGTTCCTCGTCACCGTGGATGCAGCCGAACCTCATTTTGTACTGCAACGGATCAATACTCATGTCTTTCAACAACCCGCGCTAGTGATGCAGAATATGCGAATCTTCACTCAGCATGTATGTGACAAATTGCAGCATGAAGTGAATCTCGCTCGTCGCTGGGCAGTACCAACAGTATTATTAACGATAGACGATCGCGACCATTGGGTAGAACCTGACGGTACATATTGGCGGGCAATTAGCTTTATAGATGGTTCTGCATCGCTCGATATTATCCAAGATCTCGCACATGGGCGGGAAGTTGGCTATGCTTTAGGGCGATTTCATCACCTGATTAGCGATTTAGATCCCGCACAATTGGCTGATACATTGGAGGGGTTTCATATTACGCCCCAATATCTGGAATATTACCAGCGGGTGCTACCAACATATACTGGTGCGATAGATCCAGAAGTAGATTATTGTCTCAAGTTCATCCAGGAGCGGCAAGAATGGGCGCGAGTTCTAGAAGATGCCAAAAGTGATGGTAAGCTCCCCTTGCGTCCGATCCACGGCGATCCTAAGGTAAACAACGTGATGATTTGTACCACTACTCAACAGGCGATCGGGATTATCGATCTAGATACGGTCAAGCCAGGACTGGTACACTACGATATTGGTGATTGTTTGCGATCGGGTTGCAACCCGCTGGGTGAAGAGACAACAGCATGGGAGCAGGTACAATTTGACACGCAGATGTGTCGGGCGATGCTGGAGGGATATCTCTCCCAGGCGAGTGGTTTCCTCACCAGCGATGATTATGAATATCTATTCGATGCGATTCGATTAATTGCCTTTGAATTAGGATTGCGATTTTTTACCGATTACTTAGCGGGAAATGTTTATTTTAAAGTCAAGTATCCAAACCATAATCTCGATCGAGCATTAGTTCAATTTAAACTGACTGAGAGTATTGAAGCGCAAGAAACAGCGATTCGATCGATTATTGAAGATTTACGATGAGTAATTTTAGCCTCGTTCCTTTTGCGTCAGATGCCTTACCAACGATCGAGATCTTCGGTAATATCGATCGAGCAGATAATATCCTCTCGATCGAGTATCAACTCCTCGACGATCTGGATTCAGTAGCAATTGCATCACCCGCAGTCGCACCTAGTCGCAAGTTTGCACTGTGGGAAGCTACCTGTTTCGAGTTCTTTATCGGGGTGCTGGGAGATCGTAATTATTGGGAATTCAATCTCTCACCTAGTGGCGATTGGAATGTGTTCCGCCTCGATGATTATCGCCAGGAGCTAAAAAATGAAACAGCATTTACATCGCTACCATTTGATGTCGATCGATCTGCAAATTCTTTGACACTAAAATTAGAATTCGATCTAAGTAAAATTATCTCAATCGATCGTCAATTAGAAGTCTCGATCGCGACGGTGATTAGATCTACCCAAGATGAAATTAGTTATTGGGCATTGACACATTGTGATGAAGAAGCTGACTTTCATTTGCGGGATAGCTTTGTAATTAAGATCTGATTTTATGTAGATCCTCGGTTTGTGATCGCGTCAGCATAACGCACCCTGAAAAATCTACAAATCTTACGAGTTAGATAAAATAATATGAAAGATTATCAAATATTGGTAAATAGTCAAACCTATCGAAAGATAAGTTCTTATCTAGATCGGCTCAAATCTGGAGCCAGTTGTGGTAGATATCTACGCGATCGATTGCTACACCTAAATTTGTCCGAACTGACAATTATTGAATTCATTGAAGTTCTAATGAGAACCAAGCGTCCGCAGATTTTTGCAGAATTTGAAGTTTATGGTAATGGGACTGATTGGAATCAGGAAGAACTAGCTATTTTAGGAGATATCAGTATCGTTACACCAGTTACGATCTATGATAACGGCAAGCATCGCCATCCCACTATTCATGAAGTGCCATTTCTAGCTACTTTGATTTTCACCCCAGGGGCATTATTACGCAACGGTAATAATATTACGCCTGTTGATTGGGAAGAAGTTACTGACAATGGAGAATTGAGTAGAACTAAATATTATCAACTCTACGAACGGAGATTATTACCAGCATTTATTTATGCTAACGATCGAGCCAAGCAAAATGGGCAGATGGCACTCATTACCATTCCTGGCTTGGGTTGTGGACAGTTTGCAGGTGTATTTAGAGGACGGTTAGGTACAGAACTAAAAGATATACTAATTACTTTCTTGTTAACCCACGGTCATAATTTTTCAAATATTAAAGTTGTCTATTACGATCCTTACCAAGAGTGTGAGAATGAAAGATTTGAGATCGACGGTATTAGTTTATTAGTCAGACCATTAACCAAAGGCAACACCAATAAGCCCCAACTATGTCATCCACAAGTTTATGCAGAAGCGGGCGATGATTTCACAAATTATCAACTATTTAGTTTTGTCGCTTGGGATCATGTTTCATGGCCAGGTAATGATTTTTATCTAGGTGCTCGATCGACAGATGATGGTGTCAAAGCTGCGGCAACTAATCTGATGGAAGTGATGACTGGTATCGAAGGCAGATACGATTGCCAAACATATCAGTATCATCCACCCACCACCTATAAAACCTGGAAAGAGGTAATCATCAGAAATAAGATTCAACTAGAAGTTTTCAATAATCTTACGGTCTTACCACCGTTAGATTAATTAAGGAATGAAAATTTAATCATGTGCAGATCTACTCTCGTTCCAACCTTTCGTAGGGTCAATTCATGAATTGCCCCTACGAAAGGAGGAATTACTATTTCACCCAAGCTTGTTCCCATCCAGCACCACCCACTTCCAAACCAGCATTATTACTACTAGCTGTGATAATTTGCTTACCCTGACGAGTACGCAGATCGATCGACAATACACCTTTGAGTGTATCGCGACAACACATCACCAAACCCTTTTCTGTCGGCGTACTTACCATCGTACCAGCAGAGTCAGTCGTACCAATTAGTTCTACCTGAAAATCTCCATTGCTAGCTTGAATTTTCCATTCTCCCCACGGTTGAATCTGCCAACTCATCTGTGAATTCCACGGTGCAAATTCATAAAACCTGTCGCGATAATGAATGCCAATCATCCCAACTTCTTCCGTCGCCCACAATACTTTGCGTCGCCCACCACCTGCGGTAATCGCTAAACCAACTATCTCCTCAAAGCTATTACAATTCACCCAAAACCACTTCTGGGGAAAAGA
This sequence comes from Chamaesiphon sp., assembly GCF_041737865.1. Lineage (NCBI taxonomy): Bacteria > Bacillati > Cyanobacteriota > Cyanophyceae > Gomontiellales > Chamaesiphonaceae > Chamaesiphon > Chamaesiphon sp. The sequence continues at coordinate 6,837 of NZ_JBGSQZ010000110.1, read as the reverse complement.
GCGTCCCCAATTTTTTTCACTATAAGCTGGTGCATTGATAAAATCATAGCGTTTGCCCCGCCACTCGATCCAACCTGTCGCCAAGCCATGCGCCATCAGCATCTGCCATCCTGGCTCAAATATCCTTAGGTACGATAACAACCCAGCAGTGGCTTGTTGCGTCTGCTGGGGCTGTCCCCAGCCATATACAGGGACGGTATGATAACACCAGCGACAGTCTTGGGCGGGTAATGCGCCTTGATGTAAAGTAGCCGTAACTTGATAACCCTCAGTAATTTGACGATCGAATTCTGCAACTGACAATAATTGCGGAGCAATAGCTAATTTATCTCCCCAATGTCCTAATCCCAGCTCATCTTTTGTCGCCCAAAACTTATGAGGATCTGGGAAAGATGAGAGTAAATATTCCTCATCAATCCCTAACATTTGCACTGCGCCACCGCTGCGATCGCTTTTGCCTAAAGGATCTTCGATCGAATACATAAAAGCAAAAGATTCCCTAATTTTAGGCAAAGTCACCCGAAAATACCACCCTTCAAAAAAATCTGGATCTACACCATTCCAATGATATCCACTATGAGGTACCTGCAAAATCTATCCTCCTAATTTCTATTACCTATCCACCATCCACCATCCACCATTCACCAATTCACAAAACACGCGATCGGGAAAACTAGATATTCCCAGAAAAACAATTTCCAGATAAATTGATAAAACTCAGCGATCGATTCTTTCTTTTCTAAATCTACGTCCCTACTATACCACCATAATAAGCCTAGTAATCCAGTATGGGAAATTACTAAAATCCAAGTATTAATGGCTGATGAAATAAATATTCCTGCTCCGATTGTGCCTAAATAAGCAATAGTAATTGCCCACCGCGTTAAGTTAAAGACAGTTTTTTTACCCAAGACTAGCGTGAAAGTCTGAATCTGATATTGACGATCGCCTTCAAGATCTGGGACATCTTTAAAAATCGCAATGGCAATCGTAAATACAATGATAAATAGGGTCAGCACCCAGATAGTTGGCGGTATGACATCTGTACCTGTAAAAACTCGATTAAAGTGGGAGAAAATACCTAAATTAACAATGCCGCCCCGAACTGTCAAGATACAAAAAGCAGCGAGTAATGGATACTGTTTAAACCTAATCGGTGGTAGAGAATAAGCCGTACCGATCGCTAAACTGAGGGCAACTGTTCCCAATAACCATTTACCTAATAATGCCGCAATCGCGATCGCTAAAATACCTGTCACCCCAACGATCCACTTGCCTTGACTAATTGACAATTTACCACTAGCCAATGGTAAATCTGGCTTATTAATCCGATCGATCTCGACATCATACAGTTGATTTAGTCCGACAATATAGACATTGCCTGATAGACAAGCGATCCAAGTTCCTAATAGTTGAATGATACTTATCGGAGAAATCGAGCTATGCGTTGTGGCGATCGCGATCGTATAGAGTGCGAATACACTTAGAGTAGTACCAATAATCGTATGCGGACGCGAAAATTTCCAAAGCTGTGATAAATACATTAGGCGTAGATCGGATGGGATAGAAGAAGTGTGTAATCTAAGTAGAGGTATATTTCTGGAGTTTAAACTAACTAGAGAATAAAAGGTAGCTACAGCAACTCTTCAGATCGCCTGTTGAGATTGCGAGTCAGGATATCCGTAAGCGTTACCCATCAGCGATCGACAGTCAGAAATGTCACAATAATATTAGTTCCAAAAGTCTCTTAAATTATTGTGCCGATCGCAATTGAGTCTACCTCTATCCCTACCACAACTAAACTTTGGATGCCAGAGCAGGTATTGTTTACACCTGCTGCCATCCAAGAACCCTGGGGACAACAAATATTAGCCCGAATCGAGTCTCTACATTTACCCATTGAAATCCTGCCTCACAACCGTCTCACCGGACTGCGCGGCGACAATGAGCGCGAAACATATCAAATCTCCAAACGCACTTTAGCCGTCGTCACAGCTCCCCCCAGTAGTTTCAAACTCAGCCCCATTCCCCCTTCTGCTGACTGGCAATTTCACCTCGCCGAAGGTTGCCCAGCTCACTGTCAGTACTGCTACCTCGCAGGTAGTCTCCAAGGGCCACCAGTAATTCGCGCCTTTGCCAATCTCCCGCAGACTCTAGCCAATCTGGGAGGCTACGAACGTGTAGGTGAAGCAACGAGTTTTGAAGTTAGTTGTTACACCGATCCTCTAGGGATCGAGCATCTCACAGGGAGTTTAGCAGAGTGTATCCGCTACTTTGGTACCCGCGAAGATGGATATCTGCGCTGGGTTTCCAAATTCGATGCCGTCGAGGCCCTGTTAGATTTGCCTCACAACGGACATACCCGCTGTCGGGTGAGTGTCAATGCCGCGCCTGTTTCGATGCGGTTTGAGGGCGGTACAGCTCCCGTTGCTGCCAGGTTACAGGTGTTGCGAAAGTTGGCTTTACCGCGCACTCGCGGTGGTGGTGGCTACCCAGTTGGGGTGGTAATCGCGCCGATTATGCCGATAGCAGATTGGGAGTTGCACTATACTCAATTGCTCGACTCAATCTCTACAGCTTTAGATTTTGATGGCGATCTGACATTCGAGCTGATTACCCATCGCTTTACCCCTGGTTCCAAGGAAACTTTATTAGAGTGGTATCCTCAAACCAAACTGGAGATGGATGAGTCTACCCGCAAGGTTAAGCGCAATAAATTTGGGGGCACTAAGTACGTTTATGAGACGGATATCATGAAACAGCTTCGCAGCTTTTTCGAGCGGGAATTGTCGCGCCGATTCCCCCAAGCCAAGCTCCTGTACTGGACATAATACATTCCGATTAGTAACAGCATAGATCCTCAGATCGGACAGATCCCCGACTTCTTCGAGAAGTCGGGGATCTAGCAGGTTAAAGTGCAGATCGTCACCTGAATCAATCTCTCTCAGATGGATGATGGATACCTCCCTCCTTAGAATGAGCAAACTCAGCTTAAAGCTTTGTAGGCTGTTTGTTAATCATCTACCGATCGAGAATTTAGAATCATGGCTAGCGAAAGACAGATCCAGGATAAGCGCGAATCAACTCAAGAAGACTCGATCGAGAATGGAGCAGCACAGCAGGAATTAGCCGATCGATCCAAAGACAAGAAAAAGTCCGAAAAATCTTCAAAATCGGCAACTTCAGAATCAAAACACGATGAACCTGCACAAAAGCTGGAATCACTCTCAGTAGCACTCCAAGGCGAACTTAGCTCGATCGATCCTGATGCAGCTTTGAAAATGATTGATGAGTTACATGGATTGGTTCATCAATCCAAGCAACCCGAAGCTAAAGAAATTGCGACAGGGCTGAAAGAATTGCAGAAACAATTAAAGCGCAAGGAGCCGAGCGGACACGAGCTAGGCGAACTAATCGGTCATCTGGGCGAGCAAACTAGCGAAATCGCTGCTGGAGCTGAAAAAGAACTCAAAGCACCTCTTCAACGCTTAGGGAAGCAACTTGTCAAAGTCGGTCGCTCCCTAGCTAAAGCTGAAGATCTACACCATCTCGAAGGTTTAGATGCCGTAGTAGATATATTGGAGCAAGATCCTAGCAAGAGCGATCCCAAATCCGCAGTCAGTGAGATCGATCGGTGGTACGATCTGCTACACAAATCTGAAGATCGGAGCCTCAAAGCACTCGCCACCGAACTCAAGCAGCTCAAACAGCTTTTAAAAGCAAGTAAAACAAAAGGCGCAGATCTCAGCGAGAAACTGATCGAGATCGGCGAGCAGACAACCGCCGCCGCCGCCAATGCTGGCCGAGGTTTTAAAGGGGTCATCCAAAAACTGGGCAAAGTGCTGACAACATTTGGCAAATCCTTGTCATAGCTTGTAGATCGGCATTCGACACGCAAAATTCGAGACGCTACAAAGGACGGCAGAAGCCCAAGACCGCACTTTTCGCTGTCAACTGTCAACTGTTAAACAGTTTTTAGAAACGTCAGTCAAACTTCAGATTGCTCATCCCAAAGATAGATTCTGTATCTCTATCCTTAGAGGGATGAGCTATTTTATTATATATTTTATCTTTAATAAGGAGAGTTCATTAAATACATAATGAACGAGCACAAGCAAGGAGAATAAAATGTCTATAACTCTTGATGATTCAAAACGTACAGCAATTGCTTGTAAGCTAGCTGGAATCAAAGAAGTCCAAAACCTACTAATTGCTACTGAGGAAAAACTTATTTCCGCTAGTAGCGACCAGGAAGTTCGCGATCGCCTGAGCAAAATGCTAGACGACGACAAAAAAAATCTAGGCGTTTTGGATACCATCATCGTCCAGTATGGTGTCAAAGGCGAGCCAAAAGAAACTGTCACGATGATGGTTGAAGAGATTACCAAGTTGATGGATGGCCCAGAGTTGACAATATATGAAAAAGTCGCCCAGCACGAGGCACTAAAGCACGAGCAATTCATGGCTGGATATCTGCTTCATAAAGCTGCTCAAGTCATCGGTGCAGATGTAGAAGCCGCACTCACTCCACTCAACACGGTCAACTTTGAGAACCGCGCTCATGAAGAGCAACTCAAAGGTGTGATCGAATTAGTAGGTGTTCGGGAACTAACTGGACAAGAACCAAAGCAAGGTCTGTGGGCAAGAGTTCAAGATTCCGTAGCTGCATTTTCCGGTGTTGTCGGTAGTGTTGTCACCCATAACACCGATAAATCTGACATGAACATTCAAGATGTGATTCGCATGGATCATAGCAAAGTCAGTATCCTATTTACGGAAATTGAAAATACCAACGATCCCAAAAAGATCGAAGAATATTTTGGTCAAATCTATAAAGATTTATCCGTTCATTCAGAAGCTGAAGAGCAAGTTGTTTACCCAGCAGTTCGTCCCTTTTATCAAGAGACTCAAGAACTCTATGATGAGCAAGCTGAAATGAAAGTCATGTTAGAAGAAATCAAATCGATGAATGCTTCTGACAGCAACTTCAAAGCTAAAGTAGAGCGACTCAAGATGGCAGTCCAAGAACATGTCACCCAAGAAGAAAACACCATGTTTGCAGCGATCCGCAACAACTGTAGCGACGAGCAGCGCGAACAATTAGCTACTCAGTTCAAGAGTGCAAAAGCTAAACTTCAAGAGGAACTCGCAGCAACTGCTAAATAAGTAAGTAGCTGGGTATAAAAGTTTTCACACTTAATTTAAATTTTAGGACTTGTTGGGAATGATCCCAACAGTCCTTATTTTTTAGGCTCGAATACTGGTGCTCATGCGGCTGCTGCCTAACACACCCTACACCGATTTAGCTTCGTTAGGATTGCTATAGATGTCCGCGTCGCCCTGACTGTAGTTGATGTAGGGTGTGTTAGGCGCAAGCCGCATGAGCACCAGTATTCGATACCAGGGATCTGATTTAGAATCGCTATATTAATATTCGAGTCGATTTTCGATCGAGATTGCCAGTAATTGCGGAGAAGTGTCTGATTGAACTTCAATAATTAGAGCCTCATTAGAGGCGGGTGCTTCTAGAGTTGCTAACTGACTGCACAGCATAGTAGCCTGCATAAAGTGTCCCTGTCGCTGCTCCAGCCGCGCCTGAACTAACTCTGGTGATACTTGGAGATAGACAAACCGGACAGACAGCGAATCTACTGGAGTAAGCTGCACTCGATAGGATTTTTTGAGCGCGGAGCAAGCTAAAATCATCGTCTCACCACGAGCTATGTTTACCGCAATTAGCGTCTCCAGCACATTCAGCCACGATCCGCGATCTGCATCGCTCAATGGCTCACCACGAGACATCTTAGCAATGTTCGCTGGTGAATGATAATCATCTGCATCTACAAACAACCAGCCTGTCAGCGCACTCAAGGCTTGCCCAATCGTGGTTTTGCCGCTACCACTAACGCCTATCAATATGATGACCATGTTGTTATAGCAATCCTAAATGAAAAGATAGGTTGATGTAGGGTTTGTTGGGCTACTGCCGCATGAGCACCAGTATTCTGAATTGAGATGTACTGCTTTAATCATAATCTGTTCGACAATTTTTAGCGATCGCGATCGCTAAAGCAGTGATGGATAGAGCATGGGAAAGCTAAATCGATCTGATTGACAAATCTTTCAAAAGATAGATGTTGAGTAAAAAAATAGTTGTTAAATTACGATACAACAGTTGACTAAAATCTAAGAATTAGCAAATCATGTCAAATCAATCAGATAGTTTTAAGCCAGGCGACAAGGTAGAGTGGGAAAGTTCGCAAGGGACGATCGAAGGCACTGTCGAAAAAAAATTGACTGAGCCGATCGATATCAAAAAGCATCATGTAGATGCGTCCAAAGACGATCCGCAATATCTAGTAAAAAGCGACAAAACGGGCAAGGAAGCAGCACATAAGCCCAAATCATTGACCGATCGGGAGGAGTAAGCAGTAGCGGACAATGCGAAACTATTAAAAATTTTCAGTAGGCGGTCGATCGAGCGCACTCAATGTCATTTTGGCATCACTCTACTAATGTATTTAGAGCCTTATCTACCGATCGACTAGCCTCTATCGATCCCCTGAGTTTATTAACTTACATCGCTCTATCAAAAGATATAAACATTACTAAAATTCACTATTGAATATCTTTAAATCAAACTGAAAAATTGCGGGTTAAATTCAATCTAGGACTGTCGATCTCGACGTAATTAAGTAGGGCTTGCTGAATTAGTCCCTGATGCTGTTCTAAAGCCTGAACTCCTTGCTAAAAAATGGTTTTGTTGCAAATATTCTCACTCGATCGCCAGATTCAAGCGATCGAGTGCAAGGGTTTTGAGCCTTTCAAAGTCAAAAC
>NZ_JBGSQZ010000096.1:0-6515 GCF_041737865.1 Chamaesiphon sp. | reverse complement strand
CGGTGAGCGGAGCTTGGGTGTTTTCCCTGCGAAAAAAAGCGTGAGCAACGCGAACTCGATCTCACACCCCCTAGGAGAGGTAAATTTTGTCCAAAATTCCCAAAATCAAAACTCAGGGCTAGAAGGCTTAGGAAGGCGTGTTAGATCTCTTTTGGTATGAAGGGCGTAGAAATCATTTCATCGACCTTCTAGGGGGTGTAATACCCAAAATTAGGATGAAAAACAAACATCAACGGATCGTACTTGTATGAAAGCCTTGTTATCACTGGATTTATGCCCTAACACTAGACTTAGAGAAAAAAAAGAGTAAAAACGCCTGAAATTATTACTATACATAGCTTTAAGTACATTTCGTTTGTTCTCGCTTTTGAGATCTTTTGTTCTCGCTTTTGAGATCTTTTGTTCTAATTAAACTAGAACAAACTTGACAGACCATCGGAAAGAATGTTCTAATGTGAGTAGAACATTCTTAGCATCGAGAATAGAACAAAGTGCAGAACGAAGATAGCAATCAAAAAATCAACGAAAGCGAGACAGAGACTAAAAAACGTGGCTTACCATCAACAACAAGGAAAGGTAAGATTGCTGGAGTAGCTAGCTATACTAATGACGTAACAGGTGTAAGTCAGGAATTCAATGTACTTTCAGTCGAAGATTGTGATGCAAATTTCCAGAAGATTTGGCTATCACACATTCTTATGGCAATCGACGAAATTGGTAATTCAAAAATGAAAGTCTTGAATTATCTACTCAAAAATCGCTATCCAGGTAATAATACACTTAATAAAACCGTTAGAGAAATTGTTAAAGAGACTGGAACAAGCCTTCAGACGGTTAATTTAACACTTAAAGCATTAGAAGAACACAATATTATTAGAAGAAAAACAGGTGTAATTATCCTTAATCCTGATGTGATATTCAAGGGTAGACATAAACATCGTATGAATATTTTAATTGAGTATAGCCATTTTGCAGAAGGTGTTGAATTGTGTGAAGAAGAAGAGAATGAGAATGTAATTGAAGGAAATTTTACTCATAAGCAAGCCATCAAAGAGGCTAGTTAACATGCAATCTTTAGAAGCTAGACCATTGTTAGTCGATACCAGTCGGATAACTCTTCGTCGCATCACTCACGAAGAGTTCGAGCTACTGTGCCAAGACAATCCAGAATTACGATTAGAGCTAACAGCCGATGGAGAACTAGTAACGATGGCACCAGCGGGATTTGAAAGCTCAGAAAAAAACGGTGATTTAAGTGCTGATGTTGTCATTTGGAATCGACAAACTAAAATAGGTAGAACATTCGATTCTTCCGGTGGATTTACTCTTCCAAACGGGGCAATTAGATCGCCTGACGTAACTTGGATTGAAAAGTCCAAACTTGCAAATATTTCATCTGATATTGCTTTTCCTTCAGTAGTTCCTGATTTTGTTATCGAACTGAGATCCAAATCAGATAGCCTCAAAACCCTTCAAGAAAAGATGGTTGAGTATCGCACCAACGGAGTACGCCTGGGGTGGCTGATTAACCCTCAAAAGCAGCAAGTAGAAATTTACAGGCTAGGCCAAGAGATAGAAGTTTTAGAATCTCCGATTACCCTTAGCGGTGAAGATGTATTGCCTGGATTCGTACTAGATTTAAGTACGATCTGGTAAAGCTGTTACAAGTTTATCGGTTAATTAACAATTTCAAAAGCTATGACCATAACTACTCCTCAATCAGCCGCAAGCATCGCGCAAGAAGCTCATGCCGAGAAAATGCGTACCATCGCCTACAACATGGATCTGCTCTTCCCAGGAGTCTACTTATGGTTGGGATCTATTGCAATCAGGCTGGGCGGACACGAGCCAGACGATTCACCTCATCGTTATCCTGGAACGATCGATAGTCGATATGGAATCGCGATAGTTCTGCCAGGATATAGAATCCTTACGAGCTACAAGGGTTCGTATGACCCTAGATAAACATCAGATTGATGGACTACCTGAATTTTCGAGTAAAACTCTGCCAGCCCAAGAGTTTGAAGATAGAATGACCGCTGCGGGTTACTTCACAGCGGGATCGGCACCAGCCCAAGGTGGTAGATTAAAAATTTGGTGGGCACATTCGGAATACCAAAGAGTTGAATCGATTTACAGTGGCGACAAACAAACGGTTATCACCGCATATCATGTAGCTTAGATAAACCTGTAACAAGTTTATTGCCCACCCCCGACAGGTACCGACAATGGGTACAATAATTTTGTCGGTACCTGTCGGGGGGTCATAGTACCAAACCCGTTACAGGTTTACTAGGCAGCTAATTAAAGCTGTAACAGGTTTACCACACACCCCCAGCTTGACCCCCACCCCCATTTAGCAGTTCAATAAAGATCTCCGCCCTGGGGTCAACCATGAAAATCGACCGCCACGGTCAAGCAAAAATCCTCACCACTGCCGAACTCCAACTGCTCTTTAATGAGGGCTTCATCGTCCAGCCCGACCGCGACCGCGCCCTATTTGCCATTTGTCTCTACACCGCCTGTCGGATCTCCGAAGCCGTCACCCTCGCCAAACGGGATGTCTACGACACCAAGGGCAACGTCCGCCCCGAACTAATCATCCGCAAAGGCAACACCAAAGGCAAACTCGCCACCCGCACCATCCCCGTCATCGCCGACTTGTGCGCCAAACTCACCGCCTATACCCCCCGTCGCAACTCCCGCTACCTCTTCCCTGGCAACGAAACCCACAGTCGCGCCGACTCCCACCTCCACCGCGACTCAGCGATGTGGCTGCTGCGTGAAGCCTGTACCCGCGTGGGCATCGAAGGAGTCAGCACCCACAGCTTTAGGCGTACCGCCCTCACCCAAATGAGCAATGCGGGTATCCCATTGCGGGTAATTCAAGAAATCTCTGGACACCGCACCCTAGACCAACTCTACAAATATCTAGAGGTCAGACCGGAACAGGTATTAGGGGCTGTCGCCAGTTTATCGATGCTCACCCCCATATCACAACCCGCACCAGCACAGGATCTCGTCCCGCAGACTTCGACAAATTATCTTATTACTGAGTCTTCATCAAAGCTGTAACAAGTTTACTGCCTACCCCCGACAACAACTAAGATATCTTGTCAAGGGGTGTCGGGGGTCATCCCAATAAAGCTGTAACAGCTTTATTGGAGAAGGGAAAAGCTCCGATAGGGTTTATGCAAATAACCCCTCATTTGATTCTTGTTTGATGAAATGGATACTTCTCACTCGTCCTAGACATGTATTCAAATTGAACCCTATCACTCGAAACCAGCCCACTCAACACCCGACCCGCCCAGATCTAGCAGAACTAGCAATCTCACTGTTAGAAAAGATGGATAGTCAGACTGTTGGCTTCGACGATTATGCAATCGAGCTAGTAAACGGTAATAGTTCCCGACCCATCGTTAAAGTCAGCCAATACGGTAAGCCATTAATGCAGATGAATCGGAATCTCGGACATTGGACATCTGAATTAAAGCATCCAGACCGGACGCTAGAACGTATAGAAAGACTACTAGAATATCAGCTTAAAACCTACAATATCAAGATGGATCTAGCCAAAGATTATCGAGATCGAGTTATCTATAAAATTGGTAATGTAGATCGCTCTATTTTAGATAATAGTTATGTTAAAGCCACCGCCCAAAATATCATCACCGAGGGGATGAAAAAAATCGATCTGGGCACTTATGACAGTGGCAGTATAGTTACATTTAATAATGACAGCATTAGAACCTTAACCGACACCATTAACCAACAGATCGAATCAGAACAAGTTAAGTTAATCGAAGCGGAAAAGTTAAAATCTGTGAGAATCCAAACCAGTCACGATCTCGTCCCTACTGCTGGAGAATTAAGAGCGGCATACACTAGCAGGATGAATACTGGAGATTTAGAAATAGCAAATGAGATTCAACAAGCTGGAATGAGATTAAATCAATTATGCCCAGAATATCTAAAGATTAATGGCAGAGCACCAGATAACTATCAAAATGATGAAGTATTCATCGAGCGAGAATATCTACAACTTCCAGAGCAACAATCAGAACAAGAGTTATTTAATAACGAACAGATTCAATCAGAACCAAAAAGTTATCCAATCACAGTTAACTTTAACAATGATGACGACGAGATAGAAGAAGATTATGGACTGAGTATGTAGAGATCGTGTTCGCAAAGCTCACTCTTTTTTTCTTTTACTGCCACTCCAGATCCTCAGTGCTATCGGTATCGATGCCGCTCTGCCGCGAGGCTTGCGTGTTTTTTGCCTACCTCAAGTAGTCCCAGGTACAATCGGTATTTACTAGCGGTCGCTACAGCAAAAAACGCGCTGATTTTGTAACTTGTTAGTTGGATAAATAAACCTGTAACAAGATTAATTGAAAAACTTGACAAACCTGTTACGAGTTAATAAAATTAGATCTTAAAGCTGTTACAAGTTTATAGATATGAATAAACCAGTCGGCGGTAGAGGACACAAAGCAGCATATCAAACTACAGTCATTCGGATTCCAATCAATCTAAAACCACAAATTGATGAATTAGTAAATCGATTTCACCAAGGTAGTTTAGAGATTGAGATCGACAAAGATATCGAGTCAAAAGTCCCAGATTTAAAAGCGATAATCGAGCGGTACAAAGTGAACTCTAAACCGAGTAGAGATTGGACTAAATTCAATCAATTGATTGGAGAGTTAGAACGAGAACTAGCCCTAGAAGCCGAACCGCTGGCTTGAGTGAAGTGAGTGAGGGAGGGGTTGAAGCTAGCGCACCCGCAGGGCTTGACCTTTACCGCCGCGCTAAAATTAGAAAGCCCGACCGACGATAAGCTTTGCTGGCTCTCGTTTCGTTCGTTCGGTCGGGGTTACTAATTTTTCCTAGCGCGTCGAGTCAAGGTTGCGCGGTGAGCGGAGCTTGGGTGTTTTCCCTGCGAAAAAAAGCGTGAGCAACGCGAACTCGATCTCACACCCCCTAGGAGAGGTAAATTTTGTCCAAAATTCCCAAAATCAAAACTCAGGGCTAGAAGGCTCAGGAAGACCTATTAGATCTGTTTTGGTGTAAAGGGCGGGAGAATCATTCCATCGACCTTCTAGGGGGTGTTACACCCGAAACTAGAGTGAAAAACAAGAAAAGAGAAATTGAGATCGCTAGAACCTCTATAAAATCTAGATTCTCGTAGTAACAATAGACTTAGAGTAAAAATAAACGAAAATCGCTGAAACTCATGACCAACATGAGTTTCAGCGATTTTGCTTGTTTAAATTTTCTTTCACATTTGTTTAAATTTTTTTGCACAAATACTTAAATACGATTTAAACAAAGTTTTGAGTTACGGATTTTGTGCTAAAGTTAAAATTAAACATTTGTTATAGGGTAATTTAAGCGTGAGAAAAGCAATCAAATCTGCTGACAGCCTCATTAATAGTAATTCAGTACCATCAGAGCAAGATGTACCGTCAACGACAAGAAAGGGAAGAGTTGCTGGAACACAAGAATACACAAATAATACAACTGGCGAAGTAAAAGAGTTTAATGTAATTTCAGTTGAGGATTGTGATGCTAACTTTCAAAAAATTTGGCTTTCTCATATTCTTATGGCAATAGATGAAATTGGTAATGCAAAAATGCAGATCTTAGCTTATTTGCTTAAAACAAGATACCCAGGAAATAATACGCTTATAAAAACAGTAAGGGAAATAGCTAAGGAAACAAAAACTAGTGTTCCTACTGTTGTTAAGACTTTACAAGCACTAGAAGAACATAAAATTATTAGCCGTAAAAGTGGTTCAATTATTCTTAACCCTGATGTAATATTTAAAGGAGGGCATAAGCATCGAATGAATGTTCTAATTGAATATCATCATTTTGCTGAGGATAACGAAAATCTTGAGGAAGAAGAGAACGTAATTAAGGGGAAATTTCCTACTCAAACCGAACAAACAGATACCCAGGAAGTCGCATAGATAACAATTTTCACCCCTAATTTAAATACCAATTTAGCAATGAGAGTTGTCATACCGACAGCTAAGATAAAATAGGCATAAGCCATTCGCTTACTACTCATCAGTTATGTATCAGTACGAGCTACCCAGATACCTACCCACCGCCGACGAACTGCCCTGCTCCGACGATACCCCCGTGGATAACGAACTTCAAGAAATCATCCCCAGCCTGCTCAAATCGATCCTCCAAATCCTCTGGGCAGACCGCATGGACTGGTTCTTTGGCATCGACATGGGCATCTACACCCATCCAGAAAAACCGCCAATCGTCCCCGACGGTTTCTTGAGTCTCAACGTCGAGCGATTTTATGATGAAGAATTACGCCTGAGCTACCTGCTTTGGGAAGAAGAAATACCGCCGATATTAGTGCTAGAAGTAGTCTCCACCACCCCAGGCGGAGAATATACCAACAAACTCGATAGCTACGCGCAGATGGGCGTACTTTACTACGTCATCTACAACCCCAAACGCCGCCGCAAAGCCAAACTAGAGAT
>NZ_JBGSQZ010000082.1:0-10821 GCF_041737865.1 Chamaesiphon sp. | reverse complement strand
GTTCTCTCAACATTTGAGCTGTCTGTGCCCAACGACCATAGTCTACTCTTAACATCTTTGCGTTGACCTCAATTTACTCCTCAGAATCAGATTGTCTCATACTTTGAAAACTATGGGTTTGAAGTTGGACGGGGTTTAATTGACGATTGAGAATTTTTTAACGCAAAGAACGCCAAGGTTTTTGGTGTTTGAGTGAGTTTATTAGTGGCTACCGCAAAGAACGCAAAGGGACTACTATGAACAAAAAGAAGACAATAGAGGACAGATCGGCGGATGCCAATGAGTATATGGATTGTCCACCCGAATTCCTTACCGAGCCTCAATATTCGGACATTTTAAACGAGCTGATGCAACGCGAACCGATTTTTCATCATCCTGAGTTTGGCACGACCCGCCAGGATTTTGAGGACATGACGGACTCAGCATTTTGGGAAGTCGGAGCCTCTGGTCGCCGCTACAGTCGGGAGTATGTCTTGGCAGAAGTAGTCAAGCGATATGAGGACTCAGAATATCGGGGTATCCACTCTGCACCAGAAAACACTTGGCAGACCAAAGATTTTCACTGTCGTAAGATCGCGCCAGATAATTATCTGCTAACGTATACCCTCATTCAAGCAGAGCGAGTGACAAGAAGAGCTACTCTCTGGCAATACTCCAGCAGTGGTTGGCAGATATTGTATCATCAGGGAACGATCGTCAAGGATGATTAATTTTCCTAATCAATGCCCATAATACCTATTCCCAAACATGCTGATTAGCGATCTGGGCGAACGCGGATTATTAAAATTAATTCAGCCCTATTGTCTCCCAAATACGATCGGTGATGATGGCGCGATCGTGCATCCACCAATAGGTTGCGAGTTAGTCGTAACTACTGATGTATTGGTAGACGGGGTGCATTTTAGCGATCGCACCACCACAGCTTTTGATGTCGGCTGGCGATCGGTTGCTGCCAATTTATCAGATCTTGCGGCAATGGGCGCAACACCCCTGGGAATCACTGTGGGATTAAGTTTGCCCCCAACGTTGCCTGTCGTCTGGCTGGATTGGCTCTATCAGGGAATGCAGGCTTGTTTGGAGCGGTATGGAACCGGAATTATTGGTGGAGATTTAACGCGATCGAGTGTAGCGACTGTGGCGATTACAGCTCTCGGTGCGGTGAGAAAGGATCGAATTATCAAGCGATCGACTGCCCAAATTGGCGATGCGATCGTCGTCACGGGCGATCATGGTGACTCCCACGCAGGATTACAATTACTCCTCGATCCTGAATTAGGACAGGATCGTAACTTCATCGATCGAGCAGATCTCCAAAAGCATCGAGAAATACTAATTTCAGCACACCAACGTCCCCAGCCGAGACTAGATATTCTCCCGATCCTCGAACAGTTACATGCGAATGCAAGTCAAGTATTTTCAGTTGCGGGGATGGATAGTAGCGACGGATTGGCAGATGCGATCGTCCAGATTTGTCAGGCGAGTAAAGTAGGCGCGGTACTCGATCGATCGACCATGCCGATCTCTCCTTCATTATCTCAAATGTTTCCAGATACCGCTCTAGACTCAGCTCTATACGGCGGCGAAGACTTTGAACTAGTATTGTGTATGCCAGAATCGATCGCGCTAGAATTGGTCGAGAAAATCGGTAGAGGTGCTGCAATTATCGGTCAGATCGGGCGATCGCCAGATATCATCTTAATCGACGATCTGACCGAAGATGCCCCCATTTATCTCAATCGACAGTCAGGATTTCAACACTTCTAGGCAATCCTAAAAGATTCATGAGATTTATTGAATCGAGCTATTCTCTTCGGTGTGTTATCGCTGACGCGACAACACACCCTACGATCTTCTGACAAATCAAATATGGCTGCTATATCAACTATCAACTATCAACTATCAACTAATTTAATGCCCTTCTATCAACCCAACCCCCAACTAACAACCCTCGCCGAACAAGCACTCGCAGACACCTGGGCACAATTCCCCGATCTAAAACCCGATCGAATCGCCCTCACCTGGATCGTCTACGATCGACCCATCCCCGTCAACACAGGCGGAGCCATCACCGCTGACGAATTGTGGAAATATCCAGTCAGAGGATTCAACCATCGCGGTGGTGAGCGCATTTATCCAGCCAGCACCGCTAAATTATTTTATTTACTAGCAATTCACGAGTGGCTAGAACAAGGTATGGCAACACCTTCAGCCGAACTCGATCGAGCCATCCGCGATATGATAATCGACTCCAGCAATGATGCTACCAGCCTAGTCGTCGATACCCTCACAGGTACCACCAGCGGCCCAGAATTATCCTCGGGGCCATTTACAACTTGGCAAGCGCAACGCAATCTGATCAATCGCTATTATCAATCCCTCGGCTGGGCGGAATTAGAGTCGATTAATATCAATCAAAAAACCTGGAGTGATGGCCCCTACGGACGGGAACGGGCATTTGTCGGTGAAATGCGAGAAAATCGGAATATGCTCACTACAGATGCCATAGCCAGACTCATGCACAGCATTGTCGGCGGTGCCGCAGTGAGTGGAGATCGATCGAGTCAAATGATGCAACTCCTCCACCGCGATCTCAATTTGGCTGTAGTCACCCCCGATTCAGGTGAGGAGAATCAGCTAGATGGCTTCCTGGGAGCAGGTTTACCACCGGAGAGTCAAATCTGGTCGAAAGCTGGGTGGACATCTCAGGTGCGCCATGATGTAGCGTATATCGAACTTGTCGATCGACAACCCTACCTCTTGATTGTCTTTACTGAGGTTACAGATCGTAGTCAAAATCGGCAGATCTTGCCCTTCATTTCCGATCGAATTGTGACAGCCATGTCTCAAGTCTAGATACATCAATTGACGCTCCAGCAATCTTACAACCATGTCTTCCGGTACAACTAATAATTCTCCCTCAGCTCATCTCACCACTCACACATTTGAAATAGTTAGTGTCGATAGTAATGGTGAAACAATCGATCGTCAGCCAGGTGCTGCTTCATGTATGACAGAAAGCTTGAGCGAAGGCATCGATCTAGATCTAGTTTTAATTCCTAGTGGTACATTCATGATGGGCGACCATCGACATCATCAAGACGAACAACCGATCCATCAAGTTACAGTACCGTCCTTTTATATCGGTAAATACCCGATTACTCAGGCTCAATATCGATTTGTGATGGGTGAAGAGCGGGGTGATGCAGTAGGAATAGATTACCCGATCGAGAAGATTAATTGGCACGATGCGATCGACTTCTGCCATAAATTGTCTCAACAAACAGGCAAACATTACAGCCTCCCCAGTGAAGCGCAGTGGGAATATGCCTGTCGCGCTGGCACTACTACTACCTTTCACTTTGGGGATACTATTACCCCAGATTTGGCGAACTACAACGGGGATTATCCCTATGGTGGCGCAGCTCAAGGCGAAAATCGCGCCCAAGCGACACCTGTGGGGAGTTTCCCCGCCAATGCTTTTGGGTTGTATGACATGCACGGGAATGTATGGGAATGGTGTCTGGATGAGTATCAGCCGAGTTATCAGGGTGCGCCGATAGATGGGAGTGCGGTGGCTGCTGATTTGACTGATGGCGTAAAGCGGGTGATGCGTGGAGGTGCTTGGGATTATGTGGCGCGAGGATGTCGGAGTGCGGTGCGCTGTAGTTTGGATGCGGGGCTTCGGGTTGGTGGCTGTGGGTTGCGGGTGGTGGTGCAAGATTGAGAGTAGCGGCGGGTTGATGAATTGCGCCTATTTGCAATTTTGTAGCAGACTGTACATAAATCGCGATCGCCTAGCGTCTCTTTTGGAGAATCGAGTTCTAAACTGGTAAGTAACTTGATGTAAAGAGCCTAGATGCTCGTTGACCAATTCAAGCTGTCAACTATCAACTATCAACTATCAACTGTTTAAAAAGCCTTATTTTATGCAAAATCGCGATTCGTTTGACTGGAAACAAATAATAGCCATTGGCTTTGTGGTTATTTTGGTAATTATTGGATTCAACTCCTTTGTGGTAATTAATCCTGGCGAGGCTGGGGTAGTAAGTGTATTGGGGAAAGCTTCTGATGGCGTGCTACTAGAAGGCGTTCACTTCAAACCGCCGCTGGCTGGTAAGGTAGATATCTACGATATTACGGTGCAGAAATTTGAAGTTCCCGCTCAAAGTTCTACCAAGGATTTGCAAGATTTAACTGCTAGTTTCGCGATCAATTTCCGGCTCGATCCCATTCAGGTGGTGAATATTCGCCGAACTCAAGGCACCCTCCAAAACATTGTCTCGAAAATTATTGCCCCCCAAACTCAAGAGTCTTTTAAAATTGCCGCCGCTCGGCGGACGGTAGAAGAAGCAATTACCAAGCGCGACGAACTCAAACAAGACTTCGATCTGGCTCTGAGCGAACGCTTAGAGAAATACGGGATTATCATCCTCGATACTAGCGTTGTCGATCTAGATTTCTCTCCTGAATTTTCCAAAGCAGTAGAAGAAAAACAAATCGCCGAACAACGCGCTCAAAGAGCAGTCTACGTCGCCCAGGAAGCCGGACAAGAAGCCGAAGCCACCATTAACCGTGCCAAGGGTCAAGCCGAAGCCCAACGCCTATTACGGGAGACTCTGACAGCAGAGTTATTACAGAAACAAGCGATCGATAAATGGGATGGTAAATTCCCGCAAGTGATGGGTGGAAATGGCGCACTTCCCTTTATCAATATCGATCCAAATAAAACAACCTAGCAGACCAGAATTCTCCCCATCTACCTAAATAATCCTCGCTATCAACTGTCAACTGTCAACTGTCAACTGTTCCAGTAATGCCGATGAATAAAAGTAGCTCCACATTTACTAGAACGCCGATTCATCGTGAAGTCACAGCATTTCTGACACTAGCTATTCCCCTCGCTGGCGTTCAACTCTCCCAAGCCGCGATCGGATTTGTCGATACGTTAATGATGGGCAGGATGGGGCTAGAAACCCTCGCTGCGGGAGGATTAGCCACACTGACTTTTAGTGTATTTTTGTACACGGCGACGGGGGTGGTAATGGGCGTAAGTCCGATCGTCGCTACAGCTTATGGTGCTGAAAATAAGCAACAGATCGAGCGCGTCGTTGGGCAGGGGTGTTTATTAGTCATCGGTTTAACCATCCCGATCTCTGTTTTTATTGCCAATATTGACTTGCTGATGCGTTATTTGGGACAGGCAGAAACGACGGTAGTTTTGGGCAATACTTATCTAGATATCATGGTGTGGGGATTTTTTCCCGCCCTGGGTTTTTCCCTGCTGCGGAGTGTCGTTACAGCGATGTCCCATACTCGCATCGTCATGCCGATCGCGATCGGTGGGACGATGATTAATACGATTGGTGACTATAGTTTAGGTTTTGGTAAATTCGGCTGTCCGCGCTTGGGAATTGCTGGATTAGCCATAGCCAGCGTCTTGGCAATTTGGGCGATGTTTCTGACCTTACTTGGTTATATTCTGACCCAAAAAGAACTCAAAACTTATCGATTCTTTCAGCAAATTTATCGAGTCGATCGCCAAATATTAACATCATTAATCCATGTCGGCGTACCGATCGGGATTGCCACAGCTTTAGAAATTGGACTGTTTACGATCGTTACTTATTTGATGGGTTCATTGGGTACCGAAGTACTCGCAGCGCATCAAGTTGTATTGCAAACGATCGCGATTACCTTTATGGTGCCATTGGCGATGTCCTATGCAGCCACGATTCGGGTAGGACATGAGATCGGGCAAGAGAGTAGAATTGGGGCGACTCGGGCTGGTTATGTCGGGGCGGCGATCGGGTTAGGATTTATGATAATCATGGCGATAATTATGCTGTCATTTCCTCAGCAAATCATCGGTATTTTTATTGACATTAGCGATCCGCGCAATGCAAATGTCCTCACTTTAGCCACAGGAATGATGACAGTCGCCGCCATTTCTCAAATTTTAGATGGCCCCCAAAAAATTATTATGGGTGCTCTCTACGGCTTGCAAGATACCCGCGTCCCGATGATTCTCAGCTTGTTAGCATTTTGGGGTGTTGGTTTAACGAGTGGCTACTGGTTGGGATTTCACACATCATTGGGCGGTAGCGGTTTGTGGATCGGACAATCGATCGGAATTGGTATTTCCGCTATCGTCTTCTTCTGGCGTTTTCATCACTTAGTATCGAGAAAACATTCATGACATTCGATCGATCGAGCCAAATAATAATCTTTGTAGGGTGGACACTGCCCACCACTCAAATTTAGACATTACTAATAGTTCTCTTGATGCCTATTGCTGATAAACCCCTATAACCAAAGTAAATTTCACCAATTAATTCTTCTTCACTTTCTGTTTTTTCGTAGGTTTGAGTAAAGGAGTATTTAGAGTCTCATATAGACTAAACAAAAATTCGATCCGATTCAATTCATTTATAAATACCTGCGGACGATAACATAGATCTACAGCTTTATCTAATGTTTGGTGTGCTTTTACCAAGTCCGGCGGCATCGTCAGTGGATCGTACAAATCGGCTAAACTGCTATCTGGATACTTTGCTCTTGTATCTAAAACTGCTTGCGCGGCTAGTTCTACTTTTTGCTTTTGCTTGTCACTTATATTTTCAGGAAATGGATAGTTGTTATAAACGATATCTTTAGAATAACTATAATCACTTTTCAATCGTCCACATACATACCTTACCCATGTCATGTGCATCTCAGAGGTAAGAATGCCAAATAGATAAAATGTAGCATCTTGTATAAGCTGAATTTTATTACTTGCAATAATGTTGGAATCCAAAAAGCTAATTGGTACATATTTACGTCTTTCTGAAGAGACTTCAGGAATTGCCAGATATCTAGTTGTTGGCTGTCTATTTGCTTGAAATAATGAAGGAAAATTAGCCCATTTTTGAGTGCTTTTATCTACACTTTTCAATCTAAATTCTCTGACAGATTCAACCCTTTTTAAAACAGAGGGTATAGATTGTAGCTTAGTCGGAGAAACACCCTGTAACCATAAGCAGTAACGAGAATTACCATTTATTAACTCATCCGAGCCGATATACTGTTTTAAATAATTTCCAGCGATACTTTCTCTAGTTGACAAATCAAGAGCTTGTTCTTTGGTTAAGATTAAAAATCCACCATCTGCTGGTTTACTTCCATTTTTCATTTCAGACACATTAGATAGTGGTTTAGTTCTTTTTAAGATGACTATATCGTTTCCTTCGGCTAAATAAGGATTAATATTCTTGACCTTTAGCTCTGTTGGCTCACCTTTAATATCCACATAATCAAAAATTATCTTATTTATTGCATCCTGTAAGCCAAAACCAATAATTACACAATGTACACCAGCATTTCCTCTCGCCTCATTGCTCCAACTAAAAGTGCGATGTGCAAAATGAATTTTTATTTGATAATTATTGTATAGTTCTTGCCATAAAATGCCAACTTGTTCTCCTTGAGAAATTGAATTTGTACTAACGAAAGCACAGCAAATATTTGTGTTTTGGATAAACTGAGCCGCCTTAATATACCAAGCCGTTACATAATCTAATAATCCTGCACTCTTTACACCTACAAAAATGCTCTCCATATCTGCTTTTTGTTGCGCGTCTTGGTAAGTTTTCCCAATAAATGGTGGATTCCCTAAAATGAAATTTAGTTGTTCTTTAGCTACAACCGTCTCCCAATCAATCCGCAACGAATTACCATGTACGATCTTCGCCGCCTTTGTTAATGGTAGTCGCACAAAATATTGACCAAACTGATTACTCACCTTAATATTCATTTGGTGATCGATTAGCCACATTGCCACCTCAGCTACCCGCACCGCAAATTCATCGTATTCAATCCCTGCAAACTGGTCTACATCCACCTGAATAATCGAGCTAATATCAGTCACCAACTGACCACTTTTATTTAACTCCAGCAAAATCAGGATTTCTAGATCTCGTAACTCCCGATAAGTAATAATCAAGAAATTTCCACAGCCACAAGCAGGATCGAGAAAATGTAGAGTGGCAATCCTTGTATGCAGGGCTTGCAGCTTACCTCGACTACTCTTCGCCTTCTCAAACTCTAGATATAGATCGTCTAAAAATAGCGGTTTAATCAGCTTTTGGATATTCTTTTCAGATGTATAGTGTGCGCCAAGATTGCGGCGTTCTTTCGGGTTCATTACCGCTTGGAACATCGAGCCAAAAATTGCTGGTGAAATCTTCCCCCAATCCAGCGCACAAGCCTCTAACAACATCTCGCGCATTTTGAGATCGAACGCCGCAGGCTGCAAGACTTCCTCAAATAGCTTGCCATTGATATAGGGAAACTGTGCTAAATTCTCATCTAGATTCTTTAGTCGTTTTTCTCTAGGTGTATTCAAGACATGAAAGATCGAAGCGAGGTGCATCGCCAAATCGCTGCCATCTGATTTGGTGTGTAAATCCAGATATTCCCAAAAGATCCCCTTCTCAAAAATCCCTGTATCATCTGCAAATAAACAAAATAGCAATCGCACTAGATATACTTCTAGATCGTGTCCAGTATAACCAATCTCCTCCAATCGATCGTGCAATTTGCCCATCAATTCGGCAGCTTCGATATTGACAGGATCGGAATCTTTATAGGTGCGCTGCTCATATCCAGCAATAAACCCAAATAAATGAACATACTGCACCAAGTCTTTGAGTTCAAACTCTGTCGTCGTATCAGTATCTAGATCGTAAAGCCTGAATTTTTGAAAATCCGAAACTAAAATATATTTCGGTAGTTCGTGTTCTTTCAATCCAGGGAAATAGTCTTTTGCCTGTTGCATGGCTTTATCGAGACTTTTCCCTCTCGATTTATGCTCTACCAAGATCGTTCCTTTCCACAGCAGATCGATGAAACCCTGTTTATTATCTGCTTTTTTGACCGATTGCTCGAACGTCGCCACCCGTCGCCGTGAAATTCCAAATACTCGAAACCAGCCATCCCAGAAAGATTTAGCCTCAGCATCTTCAGAAGTTTCATGCTCCCATTCCTGCGAAAAGGCAATCGCCCGACTTTTGATCTCGTTCCAGCTTAATGGCATCTTTAAATTAATTGATAATTGATAAGCGAGACTTAGTAGGATTTGTAGGTTGGGTTGAACGAAGGTGAAACCCAACACTCTTCACCAGCTATCTGTGAATGTTGGGTTTCGCTACGCTCTACCCAACCTACCTACTTAATCTCGATCGCACATCACACCATTACTTAAATAATGCCCGCATACCCTCTTGACGTTTGAGTGCGAGCTTAGTAACTTGACGTTTCTCGGCTTGACGAATGATGCGATTCAATAACTCGGTATATACCAACGGCGGATTGGACTTTACCCACAGGTAAAAAGATAGCGAACCTGGGAGCGTATTGATCTCATTGAAATAAAGCTTGTCGCAACTCGCATCGATGATAAAATCGATCCGCGATACACCCGAACAGCCTAATACTTTAAAAGCTTGTTTTGCATAGTCTAGAGCAGCTTGTTTGAGTGCGGGATTGAGGTCTGGGGGGTCGATGATGCGGGACAAACTCGCCATCCCTTGCGATTCGTTACCGCCTGTCTTTTTGCCACCATCATCGCGCAGATACTTCTCTTCAAAGGTGAGGACACCGCTGAGGGAGACGGGCATCTCGATGACAGATGCGGTGATTTCGTCATCGTCTAATACGGAGACATTAACTTCCAGAATATCCTTGACGCAAGGTTCGACGATCGCGTGACTATCATATCTAAACGTATTTACCAAGCAAGCATTTAATGTCCGCTCATCTTTAGCAACCCCAATCCCGATACTCGAACCCAGATTACAAGGTTTGACAAATAAGGGAAGTTGCTCCAATCCTGGGGTGGCGAATATCTGTTCTCGCACGGCTGCAAGGCTTTTTTGAGCGTCGCGTCGATCGATCAGTGCCGCAGGTAAAACGGGAATCCCCGCCGCTTTGAGCATCATTTTACACTGATATTTATTCATGCCCAGCGCAGCCGCAAGCACCCCACAGCCTGTATATGTCGCATCCGCCATCTCTAGCATCCCCTGAATACAGCCATCTTCGCCGAAGGTACCGTGGAAGGCGAGGAAGTAGATATCAACAGGGAGAATATCGGTGTGGTGAGTGAGGTAGGTAAGTCCTTTGCTCCCAGCGATGGGTAGGAGTGCGACTTCTTGAGCTTCTGTGACGGAGTTGGGGAGGCGACGATAAAAATTTTTGTCGAGCAGATTGTCGCCAACGTACCAGCGTCCGGTTTGGGCGATGTAGACGGGGATAATCTCGTACTGGGTAACATCGATGACGTTTATCAGTTGGAGTGCTGTAATCACGGAGATTTCGTGTTCGACGGATCTCCCACCGAATAGGACTGCGAGGTTTTTCTTCTTCATTTCATCTGCCGATCGTACCGAACAACATTTTACGATCGTTTGACCGAATTCTTGGCAAATTAGTCGATCCGAAATCTAGATCTTAGGTTTTGATAAGCCTCGACGTTCCTCGCAGCACAACGATTGAAATCGTTGCTAGTGATGCAAAGTCCGCCTACGCGGACTCAGATCTCTAGTGCTTTAATTGTCAAGGCGATTGCTATATCAATCAGTTCCGATGCGATCCACCTTGGTGCGTTACGGCTTGTGCCTAACACACCCTACATCAACCTATGTAGGGCTTGCTGAAGATCTCAGCAAGCCAATCACTGCAAGGGTTTTGAGCCTTTTTTCAGAAATTAAGTGCAAGGTTTTGACTTTGAAAGGCTCAAAACCCTTGCACTCGATCGCTTGAATCTGGCGATCGAGTGAGAAT
>NZ_JBGSQZ010000068.1:0-4293 GCF_041737865.1 Chamaesiphon sp. | reverse complement strand
TTCAGTGCTGAGAATATACCATTTTTCACCAGATGTTTGCTCCCAACCAATGGCGAGATGGACGTCGGTGAGAGAATTATGTTTATGGATTTGAACGTTGTGAATCAGTTGAGCCGAGCCGAGTGTCAACGGAAATTGATTGACTTGCTGCCAACCATGACGAGGATGACGCAGCAAAAAATTGCCCTTAATCCGAATCCGACATTGCCAACCCAGTTGTCTGACATAACGGACTAGTTGAGCATCAGCAAATCCTCTGTCTGCCAGCAGTACTATCTTTGGCTGACTGGGTAGCAGTTTGGCGACTCGTTTGAGTAAGTCTTGATAGGTATCTAATTTGACGCTGCTACTTTTATGCTTAATTACTCTCCAGCCTACTGGAATTGCTCTACCCAGATGTACCACGCAGATCCGAATCACACAATATTCATCCCACAACATACTGGTGTCAAATGTCAGATATATTTCTGGGTCGCTCCAGTTAGCAAATACTGCTTTGACGATTGGGCTATACAATTTGGCTGGGTTAATTCGTGGATTGTTGACCCATCGTGATAGTCGCTTTTGAGTGCTTTGGGCAATTTTTGCCTTGGTCTGGATATGGTCTATCCACTTGGTCAGATTCACGCTGCCTTCCCCAATTAAGCCCACTATCATCCAACACATTACTCCTAAGTGTCGAATGTCTGCCCAGTCACTATATTGACTCCCAAACTTAATTAATTGATGATGAAGACGAGAGGGTTTTTCGAGCATTTCGAGCTGTGCTGCTTTTTTAGATAAAAACAGGTTAACAGTTTTCCCTCTCTTTTCTCTCCAAACTTATTGCTCATCAGCTTTTACTCACATTCCTACGGACTTTTGTCCGTCAATCAGCGTGCTTGCTACCGAAAAACGATCGTTTGGCAGGGCGGCGGACAACTAGACAATTATTACTGGGACAAAGAAGTAGCGATCGCTAGCATCCCTCCAGACCACCCCATCGCCATTTCGATGACAGTCTACGACAACAACGGTGGTATGATATTTGGTCGGAAATTCTCGAATCAGATCGTTGCCGCAGCAATCTGACAATCGCCAAACAGCACCGACAAATCACAGCAATTAACCCACGCACCAACATGAAAGTTACCTTCACTCAAAACATTGAAATAACGATCGAAGGATCGCCAAAAGAACTGGCAAATATATTGAACAGGCATAAAAATTCTCTAACTCCCTTGCTCAACAGCATGGGAAACACGATTGGCTTAACGATTGGTTTTGATGCAGATTACTATGAGTTGGGCGAGATTATAGATGAAAAAGGATATTTGTACGAATGGGAATACGATCGTCTTGAGGGAACTGGCGGTGGCGAAGGTAGATTTATCATCTCTGATGATGCTGGTAATCGGGCAGATGACGAGCCGCCTAGTTGGTAACTAAGTAGCAGCATCTTTTAAAAAGGTAGGCTCACATCCAATACAGTTCGGATAAGCTCCCTATGACCTTTATTAACAGCCTAGATGCCTCAGTGTTTCGTCAATTGAACATGGCGATTTTGGTCTAACCGAACTGTATTGGGCGCATATCCTCAATGCGCCCGCGCACCAGATTTGGATCTTTGTCAAGCGCAATGGATTTTGCGCTTGCGCGTCTCGGACTTAGCCAGATCTATTACCTAGAGAATGACGACTTTTACGATATTCGCAAACATCGAAATTAGTAAATTACTCGCTCGTCCACAAGATTAATAAATCTATTGAACCTGTGGACGGCTCTAACTCAATAACACACATCATCATGAGCAACTATCGAACCAATCCCCAGCTCTACAAAGTTGCCACCAAGCAACTTAAAGTCCTCCGCAAATTAGCCTTACTATCGTCAGAGATCGACGATCGCGAGGGAATGGCTACGATCCAAGCAGCAGAGGTTGCGATTGAACACCGCATCCAAATTACCTCAATGAGCCTCACTGCCCTTGAATATTTGGAAAAGTTAATCAGCCAGGGGCATGATTACCCCGATGCCCAATGGCGAACTTCTCAATGTTATGCAGAAAGTGCTGAGGAATTGCAAAAGGCTTACGATAACCAATTTCAATCGAGCCAATACCAAAAATCAGCACAAGAATAGTCAAGCCAAACAACTACAATACATATAAGAAAAATGAGTAACGCAACCTATAATCGATTTGAGAATACACTACGCAGCTTGCTAGAGTGTCGTGAATCACTTGATGATGAAGATTACAAGGGCTGTAGCTCAACCGAGCAAACTGCATTGAACAGATTAATATCATTGTGTAGTGAGATTTCCGCTGAATATGGCAGCACTACCATCAACTTTGATGAAGATGATGAAGATGACGAGCTGTTAGATGAAGATGAGGATGAAGACGAAGATGAAGATGCTTTTGAGCATCAACCGCCAGCATTTCTCTTCAAATAAATAACACCGTCCACAGCTTTAATAATTCATCTATTAAAGTTGTGGACATCCACTAACCACAGTAGCTGCCGCGATTTAGCAAGCGAATTAATCGATCGTCAAAAGTAACGTTTTCCTTTCAAGCATTATCAAATAACCCAACATCATCATCATGAAACTCCAACTCAAACAATTAAAAACTGCTGGGGGCGATGAAACTCTCAGATTCACCGCCCAAATTTACCTCGACAACAGTAAGATCGCCACTGTCTCTAATGGTGGTACTGGTGGCGGACACCAATACGACTTCTTCAGAACGGACAATCGCAAGACGTTGATGGATTATATCGACCGATTTAAGACTGACATCGATCTTGTCGATCCATTACACCAAAAAGTATCTGAATCTTTACAAAGTCTTCAGAAGGTAATACCCACCTTCACACAACAAGAAATCGATGCGGATATGGTGGTAGATTGCGCGATCGAACTCCAAGAGCAGCTTAAATACTTCAAGAGGCAGTGCAAGGATAAAACATTGTTTCATCTTCCCGAAGATCCCAAAGATACTTATCTTACAGTCAACCAAACCTTTAGCCCAGAGGTTGAGTCATGGATTATTGCTAAGTATGGTCTAGACGTGATTATTATCAACAAATTACTAGATTCACAAAGCTAATTATCCCGATCGATAGCTATTAACTTCCGTTCACAACTCCAACAAAGTAAATAGTTAGAGTTGTGAATATTCACCCAGACTATTAACATTACCATGAAAAAACTCACCACCTCAGCCTTTAAAACCATCCGCGATCGCATCATTCCCCAATCTCGCATCAAGCCCGATAGTCTCCTCCTTGCCGATTGGTCATCAGTCCTCCAGATGGCTCACTGGCTAGGCTTCAACATCAAAACCGAGCAAGCAAAGTTGTCCAAAGAACTCAAAGCCAACCACTGTCAGGATTTTGAAGTTTGCGAGATCGAACATCATCGTTGGGTGCTGGAGATGTGCGATCGCAATCTCAAGGTCGATACTTACCTATCGAACTTTGAAGCCGATCTCACCTACTTGAAAACGGCTCTGGACTCGAACAAGATTCCCACAGCAAACATAATAGAGAAAGAGTTGGCACAGAAAAATAATTAAGACTGCGAAAAGAAAACCGCTGGCGACACATGAAAAAACTTCGCCAGCTTCTCAATATGCTCGACGGTAAGCTGTCGATGACCGTTAATTACCGCTGACGCGATCGATTCAGTCTTAAAAATCGGCACTAATTCTTTCTGCTTCAACCCCCATTCTTCAATTAGCACATTCAATAGCTTTACCCCATAAATATCTGGAATTTCAACTGTTCTCTCTTCATATTCATGAATTATTACTCCCAGTAAATTCAGGTATTTTCGTTGCTCTGGACTAAGTTGACCTCCATCAAGTAAGGAATCTACAACTTGTTGGACAGCGATATAATTAGCTTCCGAACTGATGAGATGTGGTGGAAACTCATTGATTAAATCCAGATATTTTGGATGGCTGACAATGGTCATAGCTATTTACCCGTTAAAATTAAAGTAGAATTGCAATAGAATTAGATATTTCACTCATACCAACTATCATCTTTCCAGTCATCCCGATCGTATTCAGGATGAGTCAGGATCTGTCTAATGAATACGATGCCATCTTCATAGTCAATATAAACAATTAACCGATATTTATTTCCACCAATATTAAAAACTTTGACATACTCCCACCGCTAATCGGAGTACCGATATAGCGGGGGATTCTTGTTCCTGGTTCATCGAAGTCCACTTACCGCATTAAATTGCTTCTCAGCGACAGCGGTGGTCTTCTCCCCAGGCTTTTTACGATTGCTCGTC
>NZ_JBGSQZ010000212.1:0-10679 GCF_041737865.1 Chamaesiphon sp. | reverse complement strand
TTTGTCCCAATTATCGTGGTTTCCATCCGCGTGATGTAGATGTACCTTTTCTTCGCCAATGAATGTTAATCCACATGCGATGCACTTATGGCTTTGCTTTTTAATAGCTTTAGAGGTTGTCCCGTCGTAGAGCTTGCTTTTACGCTCACTCCAGTAGGAGATATCTCCGTCGTAGGGAGATTTATTTCCTTTGACGTTGGTGTGTTTGTTCTCGGAGTATGAAACCTTTGGGAATGCTTTTTCAATCAGTTTAGTGACTGAATCTCTATCTTGTTTGGCTTCCTTGTTGAATACCTTAAAAGCTCTGTGATTGATGAACCAAAGGCTATTTCTAGCCCCGTCCATTTTGCAGTGCTTGTGGTATTGCCTCCAACCTCTGACCACTGCGGCTAATTTCTCAGCCTTGACCGTGGAACCATAGTTTGAGTTGTTGACAATGTTTTTTACCTTCTTACGGAATGCTTTGAAGTTCTCCACTGAGGGAGTGCTACGAAATTTACCGTTTTTCTGGACTTTGAAGTTCCAGCCGAGAAAGTCAAACCCATTTGTCGTAGCCGTCAATTTAGTCTTTCTTTCACTGACTTTCATTCCTCGTTCTGCCAGGAATTCACTAATTCGGTTAAGTATTGCCTCTGCATCATCATTAGGTTTTAGGATGATAACCATGTCATCTGCGTATCTAACGCTAGTATGGATTTCCTCAATTCCGTTGAGTGCAATATTGGCAAGCAGTGGGCTAACCACCCCACCTTGGGGTGTTCCTTGGTCTGGAAATCCTACGTTTGTACCAGCTTTTAGACATCCGATTGATTGTCCCTTTAGATGTAGCCAATTCAACTGCCAGAACCCCTTACTCGAACCGCTAATCAGCTAAAAAATGCGGCGGGATACTAATCTCTGGTGGGGTCAGAATCGCTTTCGCGGAGGATTGCTTCTGCCCAATCCTGAGTTGCTTTTCTAGGCTCTATTTCATCATGGGGACTCGCTATTATCGCCAGTGTCACCTGCAATTGGTGTCTGTTTGCGACCTGTTCCCAGCTTCACTCTACAGATTTTTTCATTTCCGAGTCTGTTCGGTGTGGGCAGGTAAGCAGTCATCTTCGAGTTAAAGAGGAGGGACTTACACCCTCATCAATCGGACAGTTCAGGCCTTAAAATGCTACATGTATCGTAACCAGCTTGGTAGTATTATGTACGGGCTTTCACCGTGATTCATACTACAACGAATCGCACTAGCTGAGGATTTGTTGGAGTTCGATCGTATTACCGTCTGGATCGTGAATACAGGCACTGAGCACCCCGCCCGCTAGCCCTTCCTCTGGGAATTGCCAAGGACTGCTAAACATGGGAACGCCTTTGGCTTTCAACTGAGCGATCGCGTCATCCAAATTAGGCACGGCAAAGGTCAAAATCATCTTGGCATCATGACGATCGTAAGTTGCTGCCTCAATCGAGTCGATGTAGTCTTTCAACCGCGATCGATTGAGAATCGTAAGGTCATACGACAGAGAATCTGGTCTTAAAGCAATGCACATTGTGAGTGCATGGGCGAGTGAGCATCGATTGGTCTTAGGGCAAACAAAAGTCAGTGCTAAATCTAATGAAATCACGGCGATTCCCGCATTATTAGAATTGCTAGACATTAAAGGCTGTATCGTCACGATCGATGCAATGGGCACGCAGAAATCGATTGCGGCAAAGATTACCGCAGCAAATGCGGATTATGTGTTAAGTCTCAAGGATAATCATCCCACACTACACCAACAAGTCAAAAGCTGGTTTGAGACAGCACAGTCACAAGGATTTGAAGGCGTAGATGTCAGTATTAGTCAGCGGGTGGAGAAAGGACATCATCGGATTGAAAATCGAAAAGTTTACACTATCCCGGTCTCACAACTACCATCGCTGTATCAACAAGACCAGTGGAGTGGACTGCAAACAGTCGTGATGGTTGTACGCAAGTCTCAGTATTGGAACAAAACCACTCATGAAGTCCAATTTTACCTGACCAGTCTCCTCAGCGATGCCAACCGGATTGGGAGTGCAATTCGCCAGCATTGCGGATGCGCCACGGTCGGGTCTCCCGACCATGTGGGCGCACCAAGCAGGGGGATTGAAAATTCTGTTCATTGGACATTAGATGTCACCTTTGAGGAGGATAAATCTCGCATTCGTTCTCTCCACGGTCCGCAGAATTTTGCCGTGTTACGTCGCCTTGCACTTAATGCCTTAGAACGTGAGACATCTTTTCGGCGTAGTATTCGTCAAAAGTCCCGGCGAACCGCGATGAATGACCGCTATATGCTGGCTGTCTTGGCTGCGGCTCTTCCCACTTCCCCTCCAAGCGCATCCGCTTGTCAATAGGGTTTGAGATGCGCTAACCGTGAATTTTAGTTGCGCCTGCATCCAGCTCGGCATATTCCTGGGCATCATTAGCCAAGGAAACATTAAAACCTAAAACGTCCTGGTAAAAAAGCTTACAATCTGCATAGTTTTCGACATTCAACCTAGTGCAGATATATTTAAGATTCATCCGATCGGCTGGAGCCAATCGATCGCCACTACCCATAACTACCGTTTTTCCTGACGAACTCAATGAGGGAGATTCGACTGGTTGTAACTTGACTAATGTTTGTGTCCCTGTAGCATCACCGATCCAAACTGCCAACATTTGTCCGCTTTCACTTTGTCCGGTTAAGACTTCAGTAGGTGAATCGACAGTATGAGCGTAAGTGACTTCATCGCGACCTGTTTCAATCACTAAATCGTTACCCTTATCCGGCTTGTCGTAAACCATTGCCATCAACGGTGCATTCTGAATCAATTCTGCGTCACCAAGTTCGGAATTAACCATCTCTATTGAAATATGTCGCCCCCGATTTCCATCAGAAAACTGGTCGAAGAATTCACCCCATCGCTCCTGTGGCACAGATTTTGTTATTTCGATTCGATTTAGCATGTGTTTTTTATATTGATATGGTTGGCATCTAGCTAGTTCAGATCGTTGCCAGGATCTCGATTCTTTTGCACAAAAGCTCCGCCAACGGCCGCTTGCTGCGATCGGTAAATTAAGTGTAAATCTACTAGTAATTGGTTACTATTTTTGATTTTGAGACTCAGCAACTGTTTTTTTGTTTATTAACTTTTATCCTAAACTAATTTTGTGAGGATTTCGTGAGGAAAAAATATTTTATTATTGCTTTACAGCATATATTTGTTTTAATATTTGGCAAAATTTTATCAAGTTTAAATCCCTAGATTCAGTCATTTGTTTTAATTGATAAATCTGCAATATGATAGAGGTGAATTTAAATTTTTAGTCCAATATCAGTCAATAGATATAGATGCTAACAAGATCGCAAAAAAGCTCTCATTATGTTGAGAGCTTTTTTGAAACATGATTTGAAATAATTCGGCTCCGATTCTCCAGGAGAGAAGCTAATTCTACGTTGGTGTTGTTAGCCTACTGTCAAGTGCTGTAGTCTAACTCTAAAGTGTGCCTGAAAAGTTATATTTAATCCGCTCAGTTGGAGATCTTCCAAGCGTTCGGGTAACAAAATTAACTTTTCAAACAACCTCTGAGAACAAGTTTGGATTGAAATTACATTACAAGCCATCAACGCGGTGAATAGATTCAATTACTTCCTCTACTTCTTCTTCATCAAAGCATTGCTGAATCTGAGCATTAAACCACTTTAATTCATCGCCATCTGGATCTTGAATATGGTAGACCAACAGTGTACCTGCCACACGAGCCAAAGTAACAGGTGTTGACGAAACGTGGCTGAGTAAATCCCGCGCATTTTGGTACAGTTGCTCGACGGATGCTAAGTCTAGGGGATGTTCTAACTGAGTCGAGAGTTGAAGCAAGCTCTCTTGAATGGAAGGTTCTTCGTTAGTTGAGAGAGGATTAATCATCCTATTATTTTACGGTATGGTTCTGGAGCTTCATCATAAATTGTGTTTAAAGTGTTGCTTGAAGAGACTCAATCGCGGTGACGCTCGCTAGAGCCTTATGTGCTGCCAGTCTGGTACCAAAATGACACCAGAGAGTTAAAATTGAGATATCAATCCTAACTCCGATGAACAATATTTAGCCAGTGGAGCCAGAATGATGTTGAAAGTGTTTGCCGATCGTGGGGGTACGTTTACCGATCTAGTGGCTGTAACAGACGATCGAGCGATCGTGGCTCGGTTGGCGCAAACTCCCCACAGGTTTCAAATCACCGGATTGCCCAACGCTCGCTGGACGATAATTTATAAGCTGCTATCGGAGCAACCCGATCGCTATCCCGATGCAGTTATTCAGGGCATCCGCGATCTGTTAGGGTTGGAGCAACACGAGCAGATTCCCGTAGGGGCAATTGCAGTTGTCAAGATGGGTACGACTGTGGCGACGAATGCACTACTAGAACGGAAAGGCGATCGGACATTATTATTAATTACCGCAGGATTTGCCGACGCATTGCGAATCGGCTATCAAAATCGTCCCGATCTCTTTGCGCGTCAGATCGTCTTGCCTGAGATGTTGTACGAACGCGTGGTGGAGGTCACAGAACGCTACAGCGCACAGGGCGAAGAACTAATGCCGATTTTGCCAGCCGCAGAACTGCACCTGACCCAGGCGTTGCAAACTGCCTATGCGGAGGGGATGCGTGCCTGTGCGATCGTCTTCATGCACGGGTATCGCTATCCCAAGCACGAACAGCAAGTCGCCGAGATCGCCCAGCGCGTCGGATTTACCCAAATCTCCGTCTCCCATCAAGTTAGTCCACTGATGAAGCTCGTCAGTCGCGGTGATACCACCGTTGTCGATGCCTATCTATCGCCCATTCTCCGCCGCTATATCGATCGAGTTGCCGCCGAACTAATTGGCACCAAATTAGAATTCATGAAATCCGATGGCGGGTTGACTGATGCGCGATTATTTCAGGGCAAAGATAGTATCCTCTCTGGCCCTGCTGGTGGGATCGTGGGCGCAGTCAAGACGAGTATGG
Source organism: Chamaesiphon sp. (assembly GCF_041737865.1). Taxonomy (NCBI): domain Bacteria; kingdom Bacillati; phylum Cyanobacteriota; class Cyanophyceae; order Gomontiellales; family Chamaesiphonaceae; genus Chamaesiphon; species Chamaesiphon sp. Next base: position 5,682 of record NZ_JBGSQZ010000212.1, on the reverse strand, counting down.
CTGCCGGATTTGACAAAATTATCGGGTTTGATATGGGTGGGACTTCCACCGATGTATCGCACTTTAATGGCGACTACGAGCGCACTTTGACCACCGAAATCGCGGGTGTGCGACTGCGGGCACCGATGATGTCGATTCACACGATCGCGGCTGGGGGCGGGTCGCTGTTGCAATTTGATGGGGCGCGGTATCGGGTGGGGCCGACTGCGGCAGGGGCACATCCAGGGCCAGCCTGTTATCGGCATGGTGGATCTTTAACGGTGACTGATTGCAATGTGCTGGTGGGGAAAATTCAACCGGAGTTTTTCCCGCAGGTGTTTGGTGCTGGGGGCAATCTACCTCTGGATGGATCGATCGTCCAGCAGCAATTTGGGGAGTTGACCGCCATGATTAATGAGCAAACTGGAGATATTCGCACGCCCGAACAGGTAGCAGCGGGATTTCTGGCGATCGCAATCGCTAAAATGGCAAAGGCGATCGCCAAGATTTCGGTACAGCGCGGCTACGATCTGAGTGAGTATACCCTGTGCTGTTTTGGCGGGGCTGGCGGTCAACATGCTTGTCTCATTGCCGAAGCTTTGGGGATGAGTCAAATTTTTATCCATCCCCTGGCAGGGGTCTTATCGGCTTATGGCATCGGGTTAGCCGATGTACGTATTTTAAAAGAAAAAGCAGTGGAACTGCCGCTCACAGACCCTACACATGCCGATCTGACCCAAATTATTGCGGGGTTAACGATCGAGAGTCGGGCGGAAGTTGCGGCTCAGGGGGTGAGTAAGGATCGGATTCAAGTTCTGTGCCAAGCGCATCTCCGTTACGAGGGGACTGATTCAACGTTGACGATTGAATTTGGCAGCGTTGTAGAAATGCGCTCTAGATTCGATCGCGCTTACCGACAGCGATACAGTTTCACGATGGATAATAAAGCTCTAATTGTGGAGGCTGTATCTGTAGAAGCGATCGGGCTAGCAGATCCGCTCGTGGAGCCGTTATTATCCGCCACCAGAACTACTCCTTGTCCAATTATTAGCACTGTGCGGGTGTTTACCAAAGATAACTGGCACGACACACCGATCTACCGCCGCGAAGATCTCCAACCTGGGGACAAAATTATCGGCTCGGCTCTGATTATCGAACCGACTGGCACCAACGTTATCGAACCAGACTGGAGTGCCGAACTCACCCAGCATAATTGTCTGATTTTACGCAAGGACGATCGACAAACAATGCTTGCTACTACAGAGCTGACAGCTTCCAAATCAGCAGCTAAACCCGATCCAGTGTTGCTGGAAATCTTTAATAATTTAGTCCGAGCGATCGCTGAAGAAATGGGCATCGTGCTGCAAAATACTAGTTATTCAGTCAATATCAAAGAACGCTTGGATTTCTCCTGTGCGATTTTTGATACCTACGGACAACTGATTGCCAATGCGCCGCATATTCCCGTGCATCTGGGTTCGATGAGCGCAAGTATCACTAGTTTAATCCGCGCTCAAGGCGATACGATCGCGCCTGGAGATGTCTACATTTCCAACAATCCCTACAACGGTGGCACCCATTTGCCCGATATTACCGCGATTACGCCAATTTTTATCGCTGGGTCGAGTACTCCAGCATTCTACGTCGCTTCAAGAGGACATCATGCCGACATTGGCGGGATTACACCTGGTTCGATGCCACCCCATAGCACTGAGATCGAGCAAGAAGGGATTTTATTAGACAATTTTCAATTAGTCGCACAAGGACATTTCCGTGAGGCTGAATTACTCGAACTGCTCGGAGCGGGCAACTATCCCGTCCGCAATCCGACCCAAAATTTAGGCGATCTCCGCGCCCAGATTGCTGCCAACGAGCGCGGTGTGCAGGAACTTCGCCGGACAGTCGAGCATTATGGACTGCCCAAAGTTTGGGCATATATGCAGCACGTACGAAATAATGCCGAAGAGTCGGTGCGACGGGCGATTCTCCAGTGGAGAGGCTACGCCAACGAAGTATTGCAAGATGGTAGCTTTACTTACCCGATGGATGATGGGACTCAGATTCAAGTACGAGTAACGATCGATCGCGCTACTCGATCGGCTTCTATCGATTTTACAGGTACATCTCCCCAACAACCGACCAACTTAAACGCCCCCTTAGCCATCTGCAAAGCGGTTGTCCTGTATGTGTTTCGGACGCTGGTTGAGGATGATATTCCCCTCAATGCTGGGTGTCTGGAGCCGTTAGAAATTATCGTACCGGAAGGATGTTTGCTCAATCCCCGCTATCCAGCCGCAGTGGTGGCAGGTAATGTCGAAACTTCTCAAGCGATTCTCCAGAGGAGAGGCTGCGCCAACGCCAACGCCCTCTACGGTGCGCTGGGGATGATGGCAGCCGCTCAGGGGACGATGAATAATTTCACCTTTGGGAACGATCTCTACCAGTACTACGAGACGATCTGCGGTGGTGCGGGGGCGGGGAGTGACTTCAATGGTACTGATGCCGTGCAGACGCACATGACCAATTCTCGACTCACCGATCCAGAGGTATTAGAGTGGCGGTTCCCCGTGCTGGTAGAACAGTTTGCGATTCGTCACGGTAGCGGTGGAGTTGGCAAATACAGCGGCGGTAATGGCGTAATCCGGCGGATTAAATTTCGGTTCGCGATGACGGCGGCAATTTTATCCGGTCATCGGATGGTAGCTCCATTTGGGATCTCCGGCGGTGGCGCAGGTGAGATCGGGCGGAACTCGATCGAATACCACGACGGGACGAGCGCGGTTTTGGGCAGTAAAGCCGAAGTCCACATGCAGCCAGGTGATGTGTTTGTCATTGAAACCCCTGGTGGTGGCGGGTATGGAGCGGTGTCCTCTCACCCGTGATTTGCCTAAGTTGGGTCGAGCGTCTCTACCCAACATTCAGATTTACCAAACAGTTCGCTGTCAACTGTCAACTTTTTACCTAGTCCTAGAGAAGATCGATGCCCACCTTCAACGCCGGATTATTTTCCCATCGATCTCCCACATGGGCATAAATCGCCGTAGTGCGCGGATCGGCATGGCCCAACAAATCCTGCACCTGTCGCAATGAAGCCCCATTCCGCAGGGCTAATGTCCCCGCTGTGTGCCGCAAACTGTGAGCTGAAAGCGTTCTCCCTTCCATATATTTGAGATTAGCCGCTTGGAGATACTTATCCACCACCTGTCGAATCCCCCGCCGCGATAACCGTTCCCCGCGTCCGTAATTACTGAGATTGATTAAGAGCGGACTATCCACCATACTGTCATATCCACTCCCCCGCAGCGCGGTTAAATACGCTGCCATTATTTGTGCCAACTGGGGAGTCAACGGTACCACCCGCATGTGTCGCTTACTACTAACTTTCAGCCCTACCCGCTCGCCCTGACGCACCACATCGCCAATATTGAGCCGATGCATCTCTACTGTGCGCGTCCCTTCGAGAGTCATCACTCCGAGCAGTAATTTATCCCGCCAGGTTTGCAAAGGGGTGCGAGTCTCGATCGATCTCAGTAGCACAGTCGCTTCTGCCTGTTCTAGATAAGTAATCCTTGCCGAGGGATCGATCGATTCTGTCGGTGGTTTGACGCCCCAGGCTGGGTTCCCCCCCATCAACCCGTATTCTACCGCCGCATCATACAACCGACTCACTGCTGTCAATTTAATTGCGATCGTTTTGGGTTTATACCCCCGCTGTTCCAATAACCACCACCGATAGATCTTGATTGTCTCTCGCGTTGCTGCGCGCGGATCGAGCGTGCTATCCCGACACCATTCTAAATACTGTTTTACCTGCGTCCAGTAAGTGACGATCGTATCTCCACTGGCACCACCGTTGGCAACATCAAATTGTAAAAAGTTGGTGAAGACTCCAATCAATGCGTCGCAGTCGATTTCAACTGCTGTTGTCTGTTGCTCGGTGCTAGTGACCATCTGCACATATTGTATCGTTCTCAACCATTGTATAAAATATCTTCGATTTGTGTCACGCTCTGCAACAAAACCTCAACTTCACTCGCTCGCTGTAGCTAAATCTAATTTGACATATTTACATCAATAATTTATAAATATAGACACTTTTAACATACATATTTAATTTAAGCATACATTTTAATTAAACATACTTATGTTTTAAAATTGTTGACGATCGCCAACAACTAGTCTACTTATTGTCCTCTTATTGGCGATCGCCAATAAGAGGACAATAAGTAGAACAACCCTCAATAGCAGGAATGAATTGAATTTCAGGGCAAAAGTTAGTAATGCTCGAAACGATCGCGCAATTGAATTGAGGTACCGATAAATACACTTATCGGTACCTCAATTGCTCCTCAACATCTTGGTGACTATGATTACATCGATCGCCTAAAAGGGATGTAATCATAGTCGCCGACGAATACGAATATCAAAGGCGATCGTCTTTTCGTGATGTCAGGACAATCGAGCCGATCGCGGATTAAATCTTACTGGGAAAGCTTTTGGATAGTTAAGGGTGTGATAATAAATCTTTTCACATCCTTATTATCACCCCCATCTCGACCCCGGATGGCTCGCAGGGGATGAAACGTTCCCCTCTAATTTTCATCGGATTAACTATCGACCGACGATCGCATAGCCTATGCGATCGCCAAAATACCTTTAATTATTAGTGGCAATCGCGGCATATTTATGTACTAGTTCGAGGATTAATCCGAATTTGATATAGGCATATTGAGCCGATGCCACTACTCGATTACCATCATTCCAGCCATGGATTAGTGCTGTAGCAGACGCGATTGGTATTAATAGAGTGACGATCGATGTAGCTCCCTCGACTATTTCTAGATGGACAGATAATGCTCCGATCGGTAAGCTGATTAAGTTATCGAGATTTACGGGGATTCCCATCCTGGAGGTGATTAGCTGTTTCGATCTCGAAGACGAATCAGCTTCAACAACCCCCGAAATCCAGATTTGGCTTTGGCTCGATCTATTACTTCTCTGTCTGGATGAAGGCAAACAAAGTCGTCAGCATACCTAATAAACGGCATTCGGTTAGCACCTACTAAGGCTTTTAGCCTTAGAGCGCGTATGTGGTTACTTCGTTCCTTATACAGATTGGTTGTGTCTTTAGATGCCCTAACTAAACCGAGTCAAACTGTGGGAGTGTTGTTAAGAGTAACAAAATCTCTTAACCTCTGACTTTTGCCTTTTGGCTCTAGTGTTGGTAGTGGTTTAGCCATTACCTAGCCTTATTTCACTAGTTTTAGTTCACGATTTTTTAATAGGGTTCCTGTTCGTCATCATGGACACTTGCTTGCCTGCCACCAGCTTAGGCTGCTAGTTTAAAGACTTTTATCCCCGCTTTACGGATTGATGGCGGCTCTCACGCCCTTCTGGTGATAAGTATTGCTTATTTAAAGGATTGGAGCTTCGCTCCAATCCTTTAAATAAGCAAGCTAATAATTTCTCTTTCATCAAATCGAAATTCTTAAATCCACAGCTTTGACGTAGGATCAATTTAATTCTTGTGTTGAGTCCCTCCGTAACACCACTAGTTGTTCTATTATACTAAGCACGGCTAGCAATTAGACTTTTACAGTAGGGATTATTAGCGATCGTGAGATACTATGGTAAATGGAGTGGTGTTGAAGAGATCGAGTCTAATGCTGAAAATAAATTTTGTCGAAGAAGATATTAAAAAGC
>NZ_JBGSQZ010000210.1:0-4271 GCF_041737865.1 Chamaesiphon sp. | reverse complement strand
GCTTTTTAATATCTTCTTCGACAAAATTTATTTTCAGCATTAGACTCGATCTCTTCAACACCACTCCATTTACCATAGTATCTCACGATCGCTAATAATCCCTACTGTAAAAGTCTAATTGCTAGCCGTGCTTAGTATAATCGTTTGAGTTGACGACTCAGCAGGTTAGAAGCTTTGGGGAAGTATCGCGATCGATAAGTAGCTTCATCGGTGTGCTTTTCCAGTTCTTTCAACAATTGGGATGCGGTTCCTTTCCAAGACTGGGGGATTGGGTAGTTTTCCATCAACCGCACGATCGCTTCACCAACTGGCGAAGACTCGATTACTACCTGTCTGGACTGCTGACGGCTTTGATTGAATACCTTCATAAAATCGCCATCCTTCAGACCGAGTGCTTTCTCACTCGCGATCGCAAACAAGGCATAATCAGCCATCCGAGGGAGTAGATCGGGTTTAAGATCGGGAATCACGGCTAATGTTTGGCTGAGTGCTGTTAGTAGTGCCCCTAGAATTCTAGGTTTAGCAGCTTCTACTTTTGCATTCAGTTCCGCCTGGGGTAGTCGTTCCTTTTCGGTAATCTCTGGTAGTTGCACCATCAACACCCGATCGGCCAAATCGTCGCGAGTCACCAGGGCATCAATCGCGGTGATAATCTGCGGACGGGTTAACTCGAAGGTAGTTTCCTCATCAGTCGTGTGGAGAGTGCGAGTACTGTAGCCAAAATTTGTAGCCACCCGACATAGATCGTCTGACTGTTCGGGGCTAATGTGACCGACGTTATCGTAAACAGCCAACCAGCGGCGAGAGAGAGTTACAGCTAATTTAAGGGTATCGCCTTGGAGCTTAATTAGAGCCGCCTTACCAGGATCGATTAAGCTCTTGATAATTTCTGCTGCGGCTGTCTTCCCACTACCTCTGTGGGCTGAAATCACTAGCACCGGATATGTTTTACCAGGACAAAAGCAGAATAGTAGGAAGGTGATAATTAGAATCCACGCTGACCCATCCACATTCAGCAGTTTCTTCAACTCGTCCAGGCTTCCCCCTTCGACTGGATAGGGTAAAGGTAGTAGTGATTCTGGTCGCCAAAATCGGATAGGTGGATCGGATACCAACTGCCAGCCGGATGAATCGATTTCGATCGCTTTCCAATCTGGTGTCCCCAAATCGATGTAGATCTTGCCCTGATGTTCGGCAGTTCTGAGATACACTTGGCGGGTTTCACCTCTGAAGATCGCGATCGCCTCCAACGTCGAGAGCGTGTCCTGTAGCGTTTGCGACCCGATGCCTTTCTCGGTGCTGTTGAGATATTCCCCTGATAGCCATAGTCTGAAAGCTTTCGATCGAACTGGGTAGGTGTGGCGATTGCCTTCAATCCAGATATCCGCGTAGGGAATCTTATCGGCTGTGTGAAAGTAGGTAGCTATCTTACCGATTTCTAACAGGGTATCTCCGCAGGTTTTCCGCTCCTCCTTGGGTTTTGGTAGTACGATCTCCGATCGATTAGCATACGCTCGATCTAGAGCTTTAATGCCTTTGGCTGCGATGTAGTCATCTATCCCCTTGGTACTTCCTTTGGCATTTCTCCACTTGAGATCGGTGACAACGATTCCCTCTCCATCAAGAGCGCGAACGAAAGCCGCTTTAGCCATTTCTACCATTGTGACTTTATCGGGATTGGCTTCCCGATCGAGTGCTAATACTATTTCTCGACCGTCTAAGAATGGCTCTAGGTCTGGGTGAATAGTTTTAAGCGACTTACCCAGATCGTCTCTCTCCACATTCCCAAACATATCTTTAATATTGGTTTCCCATCCCCACATTCCATTAAGAGCGATGGCTGGATATCCATTGGAGACTAAGCTACAGGCTTTCTTGATCCCTTCAGTGATGACGATGAATCCGTCATGCTCTAGATACCAATCCCAGAAGCCTGGATCTTCCGCGCCTGGGGCTGATAACTCGAGCCGATGGCGATATTCTGTCTCTACTTCTTCTCCCAGTTTGGAGACGATCTCCAGTCCCGCCCGTACCGATATGCGGGGGATTAAAAGCTGTAATTTTCCTTGCCCTCTGGGGGACTCATACTTGATATCTTTCTCTTTGCCGTTCTCATCCTTGACCTTGCGGGGTGAGTTCGGTTTGACGCATACCCCCTTGTAACCCTCAAATATCCAACCACCCGATCGCAATGCTTTGGCTAATTTATTCTGGGATTTACCCGCCAAAGTCCCGTTGTTATTGTGGTCTGGCTCTTCAATCAGTAAGGTGAAGGCTTCATCTAGTTCGCTCTCATTGCTGCCATCGAACGATCGGAAGTTGAGGGCGGCGATATCAGGAGCGATCGCACTATCTCTGAAGTCTGCCAGATGTGGCTCATCGATGTTAACAGGAAAAAAATTAGTCATTGTGATGCTCTACGGGTAATAAAAATTACAGAGCATCCAGGGGATCTGCTAAGATCGACATAATAAGTTTTTAAGCCGACCCAGCCCCAAGCCCCCTTGGATGCTAGGTGGAATACCCCCAGATTTTGAGGAATCTCTGGGGGTATTCCTTTTAAGAGGAATTACATCCCCTTGGCATGGGGAGATAAATTTGCATAAACTGAGATTGGTTTTTTGTTTCTTCGATCGCTTCTTATTGAAGAGATCGATTTTTCTTAGGCAGCATCGGAACTAGGGAGACTTTTTACAAAAATCTCGATCGCCTTGCGATGTGCTGGTGAATCACCATTCACGAGAAAGTCGCGGACTAGGGAAGCATTCCAAAGCACTCGAACACTCCCAGGTGGATGAAACCAGTGGATCTTATCCTTCAAGACTGTCGTTCTGAGTAGTTTCAATCGATCGGCGGATAAACCACTAGTAGCAACCATTTCCTTCGTGCGGACGAATGGAAAAGCGGCTAATTTGGGGTCAGGGCGTTTTTTGCCAACAGTCATCAAATCTCCTATGTGTGTGAATGGGTAAAATAGGGTTAGAAAAGCGTGGGTTAAGGGTAATAAGCAATATAACGGGAGTCACTCCAAATCACATAACGGAAAAATTCCAATTTTTCACCAAACCTTAAAATTTTTCAGGGTAGCACTTCTGACAAGTGCGATCGCTATTCAACTTTCTCCTGACGCTGCCACAAGTTCCAGCACACAGACCTGTTTGATTGGGATCTTCGATCCAACCTTTTTTGAGATTATTTTTCCTTTTACTATTAGTGTTGTAATAACGCTCACACTCGTTAGCTACACAATGCTTTCTGGAATCTGTTGGCGAGAGCATCATAGGTTTCCTGCACTTAGGATTAGGACACACGAATGGTCGATAGCCTTTTTTTATAAGCTTTGAAATTGAAAGCGCCTCTACTTCGATATCCAATAAACTCCGAAGTAACTGTTCTATTTCATAATTAGTTTCAGCTAGAGTGCTTATTACGTTATCAAAATTACAGGCAAAATCTAACGCATTCTTGTATTCAGGATATTTTTCTAACATTGGGTCATGTTCCATTTTAGGTACTCTAAATTTATTGGGAGACCCTGCATTGACTATCCGGCGAAACTTTGAGAAGTTAGTACTTAATTTCTGTTTACCAATGCCCCTATAATTTCCTACCATAAAGTCAAACCACATTACGATACACATACTTTGCCACAGTACTGGAAAGCTAATATTCTCCATTTCACAAATTTTTTGATAGATGGAGAGCCGCCTTACTCGTAGCTCAAGAGTTGGTATGATTTCTGGACAAAGATCATCAAATCTAGATAGATATTTATCTGGGTTGAACTTGCTATCCAAAGTCTCATAAGCCTTGTCGTTGTTAATGCAAAAATTACGAATATTTTCCAATGTTCTCAAGTCAACACAAATTATTAAAAATGAATCTTTGGATGGAAAATCTTTTCCAAGAGTAGTGAATCTTGTGAATACAGGGGCTAATATATTACCGTCCATAATTAAACCTCTACAAATAGATATTCTTTGGCGATCGCGTGAGCGTAAGTATCCAAGAGAACCCGCTTATCATGCCCTGTTTGTTCCGCTAATGCGATCGGATTAGCACCATTAGCTAAGGCGTGAGAAATAGCAGAATGCCGAATCGCATAGGGTTTTCGATACTCGATATTACAGCCCACATTCCGCACTTCAGATTTTACGACAATAAATTCATAGCCAAAATTAACTGAGAATTATATTTACGACATTTGCGACATCAAAAATACAATAAAATGAGCATGACAATTTCTAGTCTTTGCCTATCTTCAAAAACTA
>NZ_JBGSQZ010000334.1:0-10197 GCF_041737865.1 Chamaesiphon sp. | reverse complement strand
CCCCCGAATAAAAACGCCGCTAACACTGTCAACTGGTTATTTCTCCCGAAGCGACGTTTTCGGGGGGTTGGGTTGCCAACCCAACCAGCTTCCCCCGAAAAGCTCGCGGCCCAGTGGGGAACCCGAACAGTGCGCGCATCCGCGCATATTCGGGGGGGTTGGGGGGGTAAATCAACCTCAACCGAAGTCTAGCCGAATTGTGTTTACAATTATCTAGCAACTTGCTGCGTTGATTTATTTTCTAGCGATTCGACTAGAGATTTTTCTTCTAGTGCGAGAGTGTTATGCTCGGTTACTAGTTGATTGTAGGCGTCGGTTTGCTCTTTGAGTTGGGAGACTAATTGATTGTAGTTGCGGACTCGATCGTTAAAACTGGAGACGCGGAAACTATAATCACTGCTGGGGTTACTGACGATCGAACTTTGAAGATTCGAGCGTTCTGATTCTACCGTTTCAGCCTCCTGTTTTACCTGTGATGAGAGTTGCTCTAGTGTTGATTTCCGCGTCAGCAACTGTTGGCTCAGAGTCTTTTCCTTACCTCGCAGCGTCGTAAATACCCCTTCATACCGTTCGGACAACGCCACAATCGTCGATCGATCTGTAAAATATGTCTGGTAATGTGCTTCTAATTCAGGACTGAGATTTCGCACCTCCGTACCCAAAATCGAGTGTAGCTCATTGTTTACCGATCGCGGATCTTGTTCGTTATATGTTGATACTAGCTTGAGAATGCGGGGATTTTGAAGTTGATTTAATACGGCTTGGAGCTGCTTGTTGAGTTGTGATTGCTCGAATAGGGACATTCTTTGATAAGCTACATGCAGCATCTCATGAGCTGCCGTGACTTCCATCACTCCTTGCAATCGAGGATCTGGTACCGCTTGCAGAAAAATCCCTTTACTGACGACATAGCAACCTAGCACAATCGTATGTTCGGATCTTTTGCAGAGATTGAGGGATGATTTTCTAGTTTCGATCGTCGGTTGATTGACATAGAATAATCGACGAGCGGTATCCGTCATCGTCGTAGTTGTCGCTAGTCTGGCAATCTCTGAAGGCGGTTGATATGTCAGTAGTTTACTCCAGTCTTCGACCTCTTGAGTAAACCTAATCCCGATGATAACGACAGCAACGATAGTTAGGATAACGAGGTAACGTTGTAGCCGTTTCATACAGAAAAAATAGGGGAGGAGAATGAATATAAAATAATAGTACCCACGCCAGCGAATAACTAACGAGATTACCTCAACCAAAAACTTAGGATCTAATCCTCATGACGCAAACCAACGAATCCAAAACTAGATCTCGACATCTAGATCGACAGTTTAGAGTGTTAGAAAGACGACTAACTAGGCTTGAAGATACTCAATTGACAGGTAGAGAAGTAAATTTCTCTATCGACAATGTGTATGATGAAATCGATGCCCTTGAAGACCAGATGAATCAAAGATTCGATCGATTGGAGAGCCAAATCGATTTGCTGGCGGCAAGAATTGAGGAGCGGTTCAACCAATTAGAGCGAAAATTAGATCTCGCGATCTCAACTTCGCAAGAGCGTCGTATGGGTGGAGATTGATGTTAATGGTGCGTTACGGCTTGCGCCTAACACACCCTACATCTGGGTTACTGTGCTATCAATTATCAATTATCAATTATTTTAATGGTGCGTTACGCTCCGCGATAACACACCATACATCTGTGTTAAATGTTTAACTCCGTAGAGTTACCCGAAACTTCTCGACTAAAACGTCTCGGATTTTTTGTTGTAATGGCTCTACATCTGCATCAGTTAAAGTTCGATCGAGTGCCCGATAGATCGATCGAATTGCTAAACTCCGTTGTCCATCTGGGACATTAGCACCGCGATATTCATCGAAGACTTCTACGGCTTCTAATAACTCCCCGCCAGCCTTGGTAATCGATTTTTGGATGTCGGCTAAAGATAGATCTACAGATGCAAAGAAAGCGATATCTCGATCGGATGCGGGAAAGGTAGAATAGTTTTTAAATACTGGCACTAACCGCTCTTCTGCTGCCAGATAATTCAGAATCGGATCGAGGTTGAGTTGAAACACATATACCGCAGCGGGGAGATCTTTTTCCTGACGCAGTTGGGGATGTAATTGCCCGAAGTAACCCATTTTTTGTCCCTGCAACCATAAGGAGGCTGTACGCCCTGGATGCAGCTTGGGATCGGACCTGTCGGCTTGGTACTCTACAGGTATTTTGAGGCTGTGGCAGACGCTTTCTAGTATCCCCTTGGCTTCAAACCAGGAGAGGGGTTGAGGCTTGCCACCAGTCGTCCAGCGGCCGATCCCAGGATCGCCGCCGATGATTCCGGCTAATACGTCGGTTTCGATCAGTCCCGTCTCGTCGCGTCCGAAGATTTTACTGATTTCAAAGCCTTGGAGTGCGCCGTTACCTTGGGCGAGATTAGTTTGGAAGCTGTGAATTAAACCAGAGATTAATTCCGATCTCAAGGTAGAGTATTCAGTAAACATCGGGTTGACGATTTCTACTTGCGAACCATTATTGAGTTTTTCCAGTGCGTAGGAATACTGAATCACTTCGTTTAAGCCGACAGCGCGGAAAGCTGCTCGAATTCGCCGCAATAGCTCCTCATCTAGCGACAGAAAACCCGCCGTAGATTCTGATGGGAGCGTATCCATGAATCGATCGTAACCATACAATCTGGCGACTTCTTCAATCAAGTCAATTTCCCGTTCCAAATCGCGGTAACGATAGGGTGGTACTACGACATTCCAGACAGTTTCTTCGATCTCGCCTTCAGTTACTACCAACTGACATCCCAATGCTGTCAGCGTCCGCTCGACATCTTCAGGGCTGATTTCCCCAGGTTCGCCATCATCATCGATCGGCCCTAAAATCTGATTTAACCGTTCCAATCGCAGCTTAATCGTCCGAGGTTGGAGAGTTAGATCGGGGCGACGATCGATTATCGCCTGAGAACTAATCTTACCACCAGCTAGTTGTACGATTAACTCGATCGCGCGATGGGTCGCTGTTTCCAGTTCTGCTAAGTTTACCCCGCGTTCGTAGCGAGTCGATGCTTCCGATCGCAGTCCACCTTGACTGCGGGCTGATTTTCGTACCGCTACCGGATCGAAAATCGCTGCTTCTAAAACGATGTTTTGAGTACCTATTGATACCTCGGTACTTTCACCACCCATGACACCTGCAAGGGCGACAGGGACATTGCGAGCGGTAATTAGGAGGTTTTGAGCCTGCAATTGTCTTGATTGCCCATCTAGAGTTTTGAGTGTCTCGCCTTGCTTCTCGGCATACCGGACACCCATCTGAATGGTTTCACTACCACTGACTGCTTGCAATTTGTCCGCATCAAAAGCGTGTAAAGGTTGCCCCCACTCTAGCAGGATGTAATTAGTCACATCCACGATATTATTAATCGGGCGAATTCCGGCGGCTTGGAGGCGACGTTGCAGCCACTGAGGCGACGGGGCAATTTCGACACCTTGGATTGATGTCGCCGCATAAATATTGCAAGCTTGAGCTTCACTGACACTAACGGTTAATTGCGGTTGAGCGGGAATAGTTGCCATATCCACGATGGGTAACTTCAGCGTTCCCCCAGTTAAAGCCGCTACTTCTCTAGCAATTCCTACCATACTCAGAGCGTCAGCGCGATTGGCGGTGGAAGACAGATCGAGGATGACATCATCTAAGCCCAAGAGCGATCGGACATCAGTACCAATCGCGGGTGTGTCGGCATCCTCGCCACCGAAGATATAAATCCCTTCTGAATCCTTTGTTAGTCCCAATTCTGAGAGCGAACAGATCATCCCCTCCGACTTTTCGCCCCGCAGTTTAGCAGGTTTGATTTTGAGATCGACTTTAGGGAGATAGGTACCCACTGTAGCTACCGCCACCAGAATTCCCGCGCGGACATTTGCCGCTCCACAGACGATTTGCAGCGGTTCCTCACCACCGACATCGACAGTACAGACGCTCAATTTATCAGCATTAGGATGTTGAATCCGCGTCAGCACTCGCCCGACAACTACCCCATCAGCCCAAGTATTCCGATCCTCGATCGATTCAACCTCAAATCCAGCTAGAGTAAGGGTTTTAGCCAACTCTTCAGGCGCGAGTTCGCAGTTTACTAGTTCTTTTAACCAATTTAAAGCAATATACATTTAATTTAATTTAACTATAGTCAGCGGCGATGCAACTTCTCTAATACAGAAGCTTCCACCTATTTATTGTCGTATAGATCGGCATTGGTGCGATCGATACCCCATAGATAGTACTGAGCGGCTTAAATAGAGTTACTATTTAAGCTGCTAACGGTTTGCCTTTGTAAACGTCGAAGCACGATGATATTGACGTTGGAGTTCGGATGTTCTAGTTAAATACTTATGATGAGAACTAGGAGTGCAAACACTCTTTAATATAACGGTGCTAAGCTGTCAAACATTTAAAACACTCTTTTTGTCCTCTAGAACCTTTGCTGTAAGGGATTCAGTCAAAAGATTTAGATGTAAAACAGCTTATAGACTAAAGTTAATAATAGAAACCAAGTATCAAATCTCGAACCAGTAAGCTGAGTCAATTCTAGATTAAATCCATAAGACTTATAATCACGAAACATTTCCTCTATCTGAAATCGAGTAGCATAAGCTTTAACGGCTGAGTTAATATCTGGAAGAGTTGTCAATAGAAACCATCCTTCAGTAATCGGTAATCCGTGATGTTCTTTCGGATAGTGAACGGCAACATTAAAGGGGAATTTATGAGCAGTATTTGTAATATTCACCCCTTGAATAAATACAGAAATGCCAGAATGAGATGCTAGTTGATTTAATGTGACAGATTCTTGCTTGTCTAAGTGAATATATGTAGATTTCTCGATCCGCGAACAATATCCCCAACCTATTTCCAGTAGCCAAGTTGCTAAATATTTACTACAAAATTCTCGATCGCCTAATAACACAAATGAATGATTTGGTAATAGACAAGCAATCGGGTGAATTACTGACTCTTGTTTATCTAAATTACTCGACCCTAATTTATCTAATAGCTGCCAATTAATCGGGATTGCTCTTCCAGCTTACTACCAGCAAATTGTACTTGCGGCAGCTAGTTCGGTCTATCGGTTTATGGATGGCAAATAGCAGTCAAAATTTATTAGTTACAGAGTAACAAAATTTGAGATTAATTATTGACTTCCGTTATCGTTATTCCTATTCTAATTTGTCAATAAAAATCCTGGTAAATTCCTATAAATCACCAGTTCTTTAAGCCCACATTCCGCACTTCAGTTTTCACGACACATACTTAGATCTATTTATTACTCATTTAAGAAATAAATACGCAGACAAAAGACTAAACTAGTCTCACTCCGAAATTACATTTGAAACATTTTGGTTAGGATAAAATTATTGGTAAAGTCCCATTAATTTTATCAATAAATGAATTTTAAAATGGAAGAAATTGAAATTAAAAATCTAGACCACTTGGGAATAGTTGCTGGAATCATTGATGAAATAGGAATTGTAGAAAAAGTTAATAAATTATTAGAAACAGATCCTAGAGAAAAAATTAACTGTGGAGAAGTAGTTAAAGCAATTATTTTAAATGGATTAGGATTTGTTTCTCAACCATTGTATTTATTTTAAAATTTTTTTAAGGACAAGGCTGTAGAGCATTTATTAGGAGAGGGAGTCAAAGCAGAGGATTTGAATGATGACAAGTTGGGGAGAGTAATGGATAAGCTATACAAATACGGGCTAAATAATCTATTTTTAATTATTAGATTAGAAGTAATTAAAAAATATGGAATATCAACGAAATACTCTCATTTAGATTCAAGCTCATTTCATTTGCATGGGGAATACAAAAATCAAAATAATGAGAGAGAGGGGAAAGAATTAGAAGTAACTAGCGAAATACCAATATTTATCACTCAAGGATACTCACGAGATCACCGACCAGATCTAAAGCAGTGTGTGCTAGATTTAATAGTAAGTAGTGAGCTGGGCGGGTGACCCGCGCAGCATGGGGATATCCCGATATTGATGAGAGGAGGTTCTGGAAATGAATCAGATAAAGCAATGTTTGGAAAAATATTAGTCGAATACTCACAGCAAGTAGACTTTGAGAGTATTATGATAGCGGATAGTGCTCTGTACAGTGCAAATAATCTAATATTAATCAAAGATTTAAAATGGATAAGTCGAGTACTATTATCGATAAAAAAAGCAAAAGATTTAGTTAAAGAAGTAGAAAGCGAAGATCTGAAAGATGTGTCAGGCAGTCAGGGTTATCGGTATTCAGAGTCAAAAGTGACATATGGAGGAATAGAGCAAAGATGGATGATAGTAGAAAGTGAAGAAAGAAAAAGAGCAGATTTAAAGAAAATAATAAATCGCCTAGAAAAAGAAGCGGAAAAAACTGGTAAGGAAATAAATAAGATAGTCAATCTAGAATTTGAGCAGTCATCATTAGCATTAACAAAGATTAGAGAAATTCAATCTAAGTTAAAATATCATCAACTAATTGAGATCGAAACTTCTAGCCAAACAAATAAAAAAGGACAAGAAATTTGGACTGTCACTTGTGGATTGGAAGAAAACAAAGAAATAGTTGATGCTAGCAAAAATTCAGCGGGAAGATTTATACTGGCAACTAATATACTGAGCGAAACTGAATTAGCCTCAACAGAGATATTAGTTGCATATAAGAAGCAACAGTCTTGTGAAAGAGGATTTAGATTTCTCAAAGACCCATTATTTTTTGCAGATAGCTTATTTGTTAAAAATCCAGAAAGAATAGAAACAATGATGATGCTAATGGGATTAAGTCTTCTAGTTTATACAATTGGACAGAGAGAAATCAGAAATAATCTTCAAGCTGGAAAATCTTCTGTCAAAAACCAAGTAAACAAATTAACGGAAAGACCAACGTTGAGATGGATATTCCAATGCTTCCAAGGGATTCATTGCTTTAAGCTTGAGGGACTTGAGAGAATTAGCAACTTGAGTGAAGAAAGGTATCAAATCTTAGGATTCTTACCTGTAGCTTGCCAGCGATACTATTTAGTTAATTGAAGTTTTAATTGTTTGTTAAATATCTTAATCATTGTCATCTAATTAAATATTTCAGATCGATTGGTTTTAAAAAAAAGATAAAGGCTAGCAAATTGTCATGCTCATTTTACCAAACTTTTAATATGACAAGCATCGCGAATATAATTTTCTGTCAATTTTAGTCATAGATTTTTTGTAGTAAAAACTGAAGTGCGGAATGTGGGTTAGATCGATTCAACTAAATGAGTCGCACTTATTTAGCTACAAAAGGTGTATATTTACCACCCAATCCTTCGACGATCGCTTTAGTATTTGAAACTAACATTTTCTGATAAGTTCCACCTGGACTATTCGCTTCACCCAAGCCATCAGCATAGATTTCCTGCTGTGCTACTTTTACTTTTGCTTCTTGAGCGATCGCGGTAATTAATTTAGGATTGAGTGTCAACTCTGCGTAAATAGTCGGTACTTGTGCCTTCTTAATTTTACCAACCAGTTCTTTCGCTCTAGCTGCATTGGGCTTTTCTTCTGTACTCAATCCTTCTAAAGCATCAACCGGAATTCCATAAGCTTTTGAGTAATACCCTAGTGCATCATGGGTAGTAAACAATACTTTTTTGGCAGCAGGAATTGTATTTATTTGCGATTTAATCCAAGTATCGAGTTGCCCGATTTCTGAAGTTAATTTTTGGGCATTTTGCTTGTAAGTTGCTGCTTGGGCTGGGACAACTTTTTCTAAACTAGTTGCGATCGTTTCAGCGATTTTGATGCCATTCTGGGCATTATGCCAAACATGCGGATCTGTCGTGCTCTTACCGTCTTCTTCGAATTTCTGGGGTTGCGGTACGGCAACTTCATGTACGGCTACTTTTGGAGCTGGATTAGATGTTGCTTTAATCGCTTTGGCTAGCTCTGGCTCGAAGTCATAGCCCCCATACAAGACTAGTTTCGCGTCTTCGATCGATTGTCTTGCCTCTGGTGTCAGTTTATAAACGTGAGGGTCGCTGCCAGGAGCAAGCAAGCACACTACATTTACAGTACTAGCCGCAATTTGTTTGGTCAAGTCGCATAATACAGTATTAGTCACAACTACTTTCGGGCTGCTATCTGTATTTGCGGCTGTAGTTGTGGCTGGAGTTTCGCTAGCTGTGGGGATTGCTGCATCTATAGGTTGTTTGATGGCAGGGGTGGTGCATCCAGTCAGCATCCCTATTGTTATGATTGATGAGACAATCCAGTTAAAACGCAGTGCGTGTTTTGAGTCTGAGCGACGAGGGCTAATTTTCACGATCGAATGTTAGATGGGTAAGTTGTGGTTGATGAGTCTTGTGTGAGGCACAGCATCTGGAGCGATATATTTATGATAGAATGAGAATCATTATCGACGTAAATCAAGATCATCTTAAAGGGTGGAGCAGCTTACTGTCAATTGGACTTGTGAGTTAGCACACAATTAGATTCAGATCGCTGGATTCGCTGAGACACTTATCGTTGGCGTTGTCTTGACTGAAACGCACGCCGAGGAAACCTCGGCGCGATTTCAGTCGCTGGCGTAGCCTGCCGTTAGGCACAGCCTCTGGAGAAAGAGAATCGCCGAATCGGAACTAGCCCCAGTCAATATTTGTAGCGCAGATTCGATCTTGCTAAAAATCGGAACGCCACTTTTTTTAGCAAGATCTATAATTAATCATCTGCTTAAATTTTTACAGATCGCCAATTAATATATAAGGATAAAACACTCATGGTAAATACTTTAGATAATCCCACTAAATCTACCGTTCCAGTCACTGTCCTAACTGGATATTTAGGCGCAGGAAAAACCACGTTACTCAATCATATTCTGACTTACGAGCATGGTAAGAAAGTCGCCGTAATTGTGAATGAATTTGGCGAGATTGGCATTGACAATCAACTGGTTGTCAGTACCGACGAAGAAATTTTTGAGATGAATAATGGTTGTATTTGCTGTACGGTACGTGGCGATTTAGTGCGAATCATCGATAAACTCATGCGGCGGCGCGATAAATTCGACCATTTAGTAATCGAAACCACAGGACTCGCCGATCCTGCACCCGTGATTCAAACATTTTTCGTCGATGAAGATGTCAAACTACATACTCACTTAGATGCGGTAGTGACGGTAGTAGATGCCAAACATATTCAACTTCACTGGGATGCCGATGAAGCTCAAGAACAGATTGCGTTTGCCGATACAATTCTGATTAATAAAACCGATCTAGTTACTGTTGCTGAGTTAGACGAACTCGAACGTAAAAT
Source organism: Chamaesiphon sp. (assembly GCF_041737865.1). Classification (NCBI taxonomy): domain Bacteria; kingdom Bacillati; phylum Cyanobacteriota; class Cyanophyceae; order Gomontiellales; family Chamaesiphonaceae; genus Chamaesiphon; species Chamaesiphon sp. Next base: position 853 of record NZ_JBGSQZ010000334.1, on the reverse strand, counting down.
TCGCAGTATGAATGCAATCGCGAAAATCCATCGGACTGAAAATGCCCAGGTGAATATGGATGCAGTTTTAGAAGTTGGTGGCTTCGATTTATCTCATGCGCTGACGATCGATCCGGATTTCTTGGGTGAAGAAGCTCACGTTCATGATGAATCTGTCAAATCGGTGGCCTTAGTTTTGTCTGGCGCGATGGATATCAATAAAATTAATGATTGGTTGAGCGATTTATTACCAAATCAAGGCCCTAATATCTTTCGGATGAAAGGGATTTTAAATATTCACGGGCAAAAAAATCGCTTTGTCTTCCAAGGGGTACACATGCTATTTGATGGTAAACCCGATCGCGAGTGGCGGGTTGATGAGCAACGTAAAAATGAGTTAGTCTTTATCGGGCGAGATCTCGATGAGACTAAATTACGAGCAGATTTTACTAAATGTTTGGCAACAGGGATCGGATTTGGGCAAATACTTCGATCCTGACAGTCAAGCGCAACTCAATAGACTTCCTGCGAGAGTCAGGCTTTAGGCTTTAGCGAATGCGCGCCCGCCTTTGTTCCCCGACGGTTTGCGGATGCGCGCTCTGGAGGTTCCCTCCAGGTTGAGCGCACCAAGCAGCGAAAAGTGCGGGAACATGGGTTTCCCAACTGGGGCGCGAGAGCTTCTGCGGGGGAAGCTGGTTGGGTTGGCAACCCAACCCCCCACAAACGTCGCTTCGGGAGACAAAGGCCAGACAAGTGGAGCACCTTTTCAAGACAGCGGCGTTTTTATGTTTAGGGGAACCCCCGTCTTGTCGTTTTTTTATGTCTAGGGGACCCCTAGACATAAAAACGACGCCGCATAAAAAAGCGCCGCAGC
>NZ_JBGSQZ010000330.1:0-5377 GCF_041737865.1 Chamaesiphon sp. | reverse complement strand
TCTTTAGCCAGATACTTCGATGCTTTTTTGCCGCGATTATCGTAGTATCTCCAGTACCAATAGAGATGACCTTTTATTGGTTTCTGTTGGAAGCAACCGATCGGCGGTTTCCAGGATTCTAAGTTAGGTACTAATAGTTGTGAGTAAGTTACCTCATTCTTATGAAGAATTTGGGACAAAACTCGGCACGAACCAGTGCTGACAGTTCTAGAGTTAGGTACTAGGAAATTGTTAGTACCTAACTCTGAGTTATCCGAGTTAGGTACTAAGAAATTGTTAGTACCTAACTCGTCATAAGCCCAATCCCCAACGGGTGAATCTACAAAATCTGACTCAGCTATTAGACTGAGTTGAGTTGCTGCTAGTTTTGTCATGATGGAGATAGTTAATTTATGCCAAACCCCAGCTCGATCGCGCTGGGGTTTTTGATTTAGTTTTGGTCTGGCTCGGTTTGGCCCTGGGAGTTTGGATCTGGTCGGAAGCAGTCTGCTATGTCATCGAATGGAATCCCTGTGAAGTTGGAGATTCTGAATAATTTGTCGATCGGTGCGGTGTGCGTCCAAGTCCTCATAGTTTCATAGCTAACCTCGATCGCCTTAGCTACGGCAACCAACTTAAAACCTCGCTCTCTAATTAATTCTCTCAATTGCTTTCCTCCATTGCTCATTAGCCTATCTGACTACTTCAATCATATCGCATACACAGAAATATTTGGGTAAAAACACAGATATTTCTGTGTTTATGCTATAGTCATGATATTGCCAGTCTCCATTAGTTGTTCATCACTCCTAATTGTCAGGCTCAAGGTGCATGGCACGGCAATTACCACAGCTAGGGGTATCTTCAGGGTTCCCCACTGCTGCGGTACTTGATGCGATATTTAGACCGAATGCGATCGACAAGAACTAGCCGCTGCTAATCTATGTCGAGCGGATATCTATCTAAATATCGAAAAAATCCAGAATCTAAAATAGCTAGTAAATTGTTCTCATTGCTTGAGATAAGCCTAATTCAGGATGAGAATAGGGCGATTTTACCTTGACGGTAAATCTCTCAATCCACTTAACTACCCCTATTTGTAGGGCTTATTTAACATGCCTGGAGACCACACGATCGCATTGATTCGGAAGATCCGTTCTTGTGCCGATGCGATCCGAGAACACCAAAGACACATCGATTTGCGTCTGCGGACGATTGATGCAGAGACCAAGCATCTAGAGCGAATTATTAACAAAGGAAAAATTACTCTTCAACCCAACCAACAACCAGATGACTCAATCTAACTACCCCAATCCACAGGACGCAACGGTAAGCATCATCCCCAAGTCCATAAAAATCTACTCAGACAATCCGATTCATGATGCGATCGATCGAATTATCGATAGTTGTAATTCCATAGATGAAGGTCAGGACTCTTTCGGGCTTGTTTCAGTAGAACTTAAAGTAGCGGCTGAAGATTTGCTCATCTTAGCTTGCCATCGGATGGCAGATATCAGATACCAATATCTATATAAAATCAATGAACAAAAAGCTAATAAAGACTAATACGCAAATAGCGATCGGGTTGCTTGGCAGCTCATTCCCCAATCGCTATGGTAATCGCAAAATATCCCATTCTCATCGCAATTATATTACCCAAACAGTGACGGCATTGTTAGAGATGATTTTAATTGATATTGAAGAAAGTGATGTTCTAATTATACCAAAAACTCACGCTAATATCAACCCGCCTGACGAGATGTAAGACATCGAAACGTTCCCCCTGGAACGTCGCGGGGAGCTTCCAACCCTCCTAGCAACGACAAGACAATCGCCCTGACTCAAACCAAGAAGGGGGCTTAAAGCCCGTCTGACTTCGTGAGCTTGGGCGATGGTTCAATCGTACCCTAACGCTTAAAAAGTGAATTGTGCCAACGTGGGAGATTCGTAAGCTTGACTTGGGTAAATAAGTCTAAACAGATGTAGATCTCTAGCTCAACGCACATTGAAAACTGAATAAATAAAACAAACCATTATGAGAATTATTGGAGCTGATGCCTGTAAGGGTCGGTTGGTTTACTGTGTCTTAGATACAGATAATATGCCGCCCGATTTAGGTAAGTATTATTTAGATGGGGATAACTTTTTTGAAGCGTACACATCCGCCCACGGACTCAAACAATTACTCGATTTAAAACCGGACGTAATTGCCCTGGAACCGACGGGAGTTAACTACACGAGACTATGGGTCAGAAAGATGAGCGAACACGGCGTGAAAGTAATTTTAATCGGTCACACGCAGTTAAGAAGTTATCGCAAGAATTTAGGCTTACCCGATAAAGACGATCCGGCGGATGCGCTGGCGATTGGGGCTTATTGCGCGGAACACTACAATAATCCGGCGCGGTTTGTCCTAGTCAGGGATGAGATTACCGCGCAATTGCGAGAGACGGCATTACGCCTGGGGCATTTAGTCAGATTGCAATCGCCGATGGTGAATCGACTCAAACAGGATTTAGCCTATGCTTTCCCCGAACGCGCCGATACAAACACGAACGCCGCGCTATTCTGGGGATGGCTGGCAGGTACGCGGAAAAGTCTCAGGTACGATCGCGAGAGTAAAGATTCGGTCGGATCGGGCATTACTCCAGAGATGAGGCTAGAAGCAAAATTGCTGTGCATGGTGCAAGCAGAGGAACGCCGGATCGAATTTGAGCTGAGAAGTCTCCTCGATGCTTCCCAGTTCGATCCCTATCGTCAGGTAATGAAAAAGTACGGGATGGGCGAAAAAGTTCAGGCGATGTTAATCAGTCAGATCTACCCGATCGAGAATTTTCTAGATGCAGACAAGCAGCCGATAACGATCGTCACCAAAGGAAAAATATCTGGCAATCCCACAGCTAAACACATCAGCCTCAGAAAGTTCTGCAAAATGCTCGGTGTCGCTCCCACCCGCGAACAGTCGGGTAAATCATCCACAGTCACCAATAAGAGCGGTTCAGAACTATGTCGGACAGCGACATGGCAATGGTTATTTACGCGGATCGAATCCGGTCGTTCGCGTCTTGCCACAGAAACAGGCGTCAAAGTCTACCGGATATTTTCCGAGTATGACACCCATAAACCAATCAAACTCGCACGAGCTAAGACGATCGGTAAGGTTGTCAAAATGATCTTCTATGACTTGGTAGACGCAATAAACGAGTAGATCGATCGAAGGATAGGGGTAGTCAATTAGCTACCCTTTTCTTTCACCCCTGGTAAAAGTTCTAAAGTGAAGTCAGGCTGAGGTAATGCAGGGGTAATTTATCTCGATCTCTATCGATTGAGCGATTGATAATTAGCAAAAATGTAGTAAAAATGGTTCATGTCAACTTACCAAAAATTAATGACCATGAAATTGAACATGATGCAGCTAATATCTAATCTCAGACGGTACGCAATGCAAGCGATCGGGGCAATAGTGCTGACGATCGCGTGCTGGCAGGGACTATCGATCGATGTCGATGCGGCGATCGCTGCGAGTGTGCAGCCAGGACTTGGTAGCAGTGATAATATTGTCAAACAGGCAGCCAATATGGAACGCGAACCAGGGCAGATGGAGGCGATGAAAAATGACAAAAACCCTGCTCAAGCACTGCTAAATACGACAGAAACTGGTGTCAAGATCGATGCTGATAAAGCAGAAAGACCGAGCGGTGATACGCCAGAGCTAGTCAAGAAAACCGCAGATCGCAATTCCCAGCAAGCTGAAGAATTTTCAGAAAAGACTACGAAAAAAGTTAAAAACTTTTTTGGTTTCTAAAGAGCGAGGTGACAAAACTAACTGTTTAGACATCCTTTAGGAGATGATTTTGAATAGCGATCGCCACCGCTTGTTTGCGATCGATCGCTCCCAATTTGTGTAAAATCGTGTGGACGTGAACGCGGACGGTTCCAGGTGCGATATAGAGGACTTCAGCGATTTCTCGATCGGTTTTGGCTGTAGCAATCAGGCTGAGGATTTCTTGTTCGCGTCGAGTTAGGGTATTGGCAATGAGGGCGCGATCTTCTGTTGGGTTATTTTGGAACAGCGTATGAATTTCTGCCGTAGCGGCGGCATCCCACCAGGAGGCTCCAGCAATGACCGAGCGCATGGCTAAAACCAAAGTTGCGGCTGTGACCCCTTTAAGGCAATAACCTTGCGCTCCTGCGGCTACCAGGCGGGCGATCGACGATCTTTCGTTGCGAGAGGTGAGGACGAGAATCGGCAACTGGGGATGATTTTGTTTGAGTTGACGACAGGTTTCCAACCCGCCCAATCCAGGTAAACCAATATCGAGGAGTACCAGATCGAACGGTTGTTGCTTTGCCAAATCGATGGCTGTTTCACCATCGTGTGCTTCAGCCAAGATTTCTACCGCCGATTCGCGCTGCAATCTTACCTGCAAACCTAGGCGAAACAGTTCATCATCTTCAACTAACAGAATTTTGAGGCGATCTAGGGGCATTTTAAACAGTTGACAGTTGACAGTTGACAGTTGACAGTTGACATCCTAAATGATTCGTGAAATTTACATTGGCTCTGGTGCGTTACCCTGTCTTGACCGAAACGCACGCTGAGGAAACCTCAGCGCGATTTCGGTCGCTGCGGGATAACACACCCTACAGTATTCTTACAAATCATTTAGGACTGCTATAGTTTCCCCTAAAGTCTAAAGCCGAAAGCCTAGAGCCTAGAGCCTAGAGCCGAAAGCCGAAAGCCGAAAGCCTAAAGCCTAAAGCCGAAAGCCTAAAGCCTAAAGCCTAGTAGGACGGATCGACGATCGCGGCTAGGCGAAACCCAAAGATTGCCCCTTGGGGGGAACGATTTTCTGCCCAAATTGTCCCCTCATGGGCTTCGACGATTTGACGAGCCAGATACAGCCCCAACCCTGAGCCACTGGCTTGGCGATTGCTCTGTCCCTGATAAAACCTCTCAAATAAATGGGGCATTTCATCGGGTTGTATGCCTGCTCCGGTATCCATCACTTTCACCACCCGATCTCCCGCCTGAGTTCCGAGTACGACTTCCACTTTTGCGCCGCGTGGCGAGTGATTGATGGCGTTGGCGAGGAGGTTGGCAAATACCCGCTGAAGCTGGAGGGCATCACCATTTACCCAGAGAAACTGGCGGAAGTCGGAGTCTCCATAATTTAATGACAGGTGAACGCGCCGACTCATTGCCAGAGCGAGTAAAGAAGTTGCTGTTGACTCTGCTAATCTGGCAAGATCGATCGGGGTACGATCGAGTTTTAGTCCGTCAATGTCATTGCGATAGACATCTAAGAGCGTTTCGACTAGTTGTAAGCTAGTTTGGTGACTGCGGATGGCGATCTCTAATACGCTTTTTTGCTTGGGTTGGACGGAGCCGAATTGT
>NZ_JBGSQZ010000235.1:0-24334 GCF_041737865.1 Chamaesiphon sp. | reverse complement strand
TTTTTGGAAATAGCTAAAAACTAGAGAATTTTCGTGCTTATTTCATGAAAATTAATAATGATATAAACATCGAGAATGCAATTTCAAGACAGTTTTAATTGGTAGTCTTTGTCGTAGAATTTGAAGTGCGGAATGTGGGTTATCATAATTTTGGCAGTAGCGACCGTCTCCTCTCTAGCAACAGCAGCGATCGCCAATTCACCCGCACCACCCGAACGCTATTGGCTCAAATTCACACCAGCGCAACCCGCCTCAGAAGGCTTACAAATCATCCAGTGTGAGTCGCCTCAATGCCAAAAACCATTGCTAATCATGCAGTATAAAACCTGCACCAAAACGGGTTGCGTACCTGGTGAAGCACTAGTACAACATACTGTTGACACTAGTCTTGGAGCGTGGCAGCCGCATTTTGCTTGTATAGAGAATACCTGTTTCTGGTCATTTAGAGATTTGGATCTGGGCAAATCCCACAACTTCAATCGCAACCTACTCAAAATCATCGCCCAGTATCCCGATCTTGTCAGATCCAGTAATATTTTCAAACTATTAGAGCCTGATGTTTTTGATTCGCTTACCGATATCCCCATCGCAGTTACTACCACTGACTTGCGTGTTTCCCAACCCGTAGATCCGAAGGAACCTTCACCAAGCAAAAATGGTAAAAATGGGATCGCCCAGTTTGCAGCCTTGGCGATCTTACTATTGAGTGTTGGGAGCGAGCTACCAATTGCTTACTTCTACTTCCGCCGTCAACCGCCAGCCTAGAAAAAAGTTGAGATCCTCGATCGCATTGGCAATCTTCCCTCGTAACTCAGTTTGACAGCGGAACTCGCGCAACAAAACAGGTTTAACCAGATGTTTTTCCAATCGTCCGCGTGTGCGGGCAATATAGCCTAGTCCCAGGCAGGCATTAGCCCGCACATTCTCATCGGGATGTTCGGCAAGTCGCAAACAGACATCTTGAGCATATTTCCACTCAGGGCAATACTTACCAACAGCGATCGACAATCTTGCCAAATCGTCGATCGATCCTGTAGCTAATATCGTCTCGATTACAGCTCGATCTTGCATCCGCGCACAATTAACTAGACTTTCAAACTGCCGCTCATTGATGCCAAATCTGTCGGGCTTCGTGCCTCAACATGAGGAACGGCACGATCGCCACAACACTATCTCAGTCTAGTTTTTCTTCAACCAGCTAAACATCGCGCGTAAATCTTTTCCGACTGATTCGATTTGGTGCTCGGCTTCCCGACGGCGAATAGCTGTAAAACCAGCATTACCAGATTGTTTTTCGAGGATGAATTCACGGGCAAATTGTCCGGTTTGAATCTCACTCAGAATTTTTTTCATCTCCACTTTAGTTGCGTCGGTGACAATCCGGGGGCCGCGAGTGTAGTCGCCGTATTCAGCCGTATTCGAGATACTACTACGCATTTCTGCCAAACCACCGACGACGACGAGATCGACGATGAGTTTAACTTCATGAAGGCATTCAAAATAGGCGAGTTCGGGCTGATAACCTGCTTCGACAAGAGTTTCAAAGCCAGCTTTAATAAGGGCACTCAGACCGCCACACAACACCGCCTGTTCGCCAAATAAGTCAGTTTCGGTTTCTTCGCGGAAGGTAGTTTCGAGAATACCTGCGCGGGTACCACCAATGCCCTTAGCATACGCCATCGCTCGATCGCGTGCCTGTCCCGAAGCATCTTGATATACAGCGAACAAAGCAGGTACCCCTTGTCCTTTTTCATACTCATAGCGAACCGTGTGCCCAGGGCCTTTAGGTGCGACCATGATGACATCGACATCGGCAGGCGGTACGACTTGCCCGAAATGAATGTTGAATCCGTGCGCGAAAGCGAGGGTATTACCCGCACTCAGATTGGGTTTGATTTCGTTTTCATAGATACCCCGTTGGACTTCATCAGGTAGCAAAATCATAATCAAGTCGGCGATTTTGGCTGCGTCGGCGACTGTTTTGACTGTTAAGCCTGCGGCTTCTGCTTTAGCTGTAGATTTACTACCTTCATATAAACCAATAATTACACTTACGCCGCTATCTTTGAGGTTGAGAGCGTGAGCGTGACCTTGGGAACCATAACCGATAATTGCGACAGTCTTGCCGTTTAATAAGTCTAAATTCGCATCGGCATCATAATACATCTTTGCCACGATCGATCTCTCCTTAACCTAATACTTATCTATAATATTTCCTATAGCATTACGAGCGAGTGCGTATTTACTCGCTGCGTATTGCCGCAGGCAGAACATCTTACCATGTTGCGGTAGCGCGATCGGGAAGATTCTCCGGCAATTTCAATCGTCACTTTGGAATAACATTGAATTTTAGAGACTAAACCGACGACGATAATTAGCTACAGATTCTACCAAACCGATCGCGATGAAGTTGGTAATCAGTGCCGAGCCGCCATAGCTAATCCAGGGTAATGGAATCCCAGTAACTGGCGCAATCCCAATCGTCATACTGATATTGACTATTACCTGAAAACTAATCATCAGGAAAACGCCAATTGCTAAGAGCGACCCAAAATTATTGGGAGCTTGTTGCGCCACGCGCAATAATCGCCAGCACAAAATCAAAAAGGTCGCCACCAAACACATCGATCCGACAAATCCTAGCTCTTCACCGATCGAGGAAAAGATAAAGTCGGTATGCTGTTCGGGGATAAAATTGAGTTGTGTCTGCGTACCTTGATTGAGTCCCTGTCCCCACAGTTCGCCCGCACCGATCGCAATTCGCGACTGGATCAAGTGATAGCCAGCACCCAACGGGTATTTATCGGGATCGAGAAAAACGATCACCCGCGCTTTTTGGTATTCCTTGAGTACGTGCCAGAATACCTGTCCGATTATTCCAAAAGCAATATTCATTCCGAGCGCGACTGCCGCAGCTATCCACCGGAATGGCAGCGTCAACCAGCCGATGATGCCCATCAGTAACGCCCAAACAATCCAAGCAGGTATACTTAGGCTATACAAAATTGCGGCGAACAGCGGCGATACCAATAGCACTAGCCAACCAGGTTTGGCATTTGCCCAGTACAACATGCCGATCGCGATCGCTCCAAAAACCAATGATGTTCCGAGATCTGGTTGAATGAAGACCAGTAACCACGGTGGTAGTGTAATTGCTAAAGCACTAAAAAATGTCGGGAGCGTATTCGCTGGACGCCGATGCAAAATTGCTGCCAACGTAATAATCAATCCCACTTTGGCAAATTCTGAAGGCTGAACATTGAAACCGCCAATACCGATCCATCGCTGTGCGCCTTTGGCACTACTGCCCATAAAATCTACCGCAACCAATAAGCCATTAGTCAAGCCATAAGTCACCCAGTGCCAGCGGAGTAGATGATTGTAGGAGATCCGCGCAATCCCAAAAGCGATCGCCACTCCGATCCCACCAAAGACCCAGTGTTGCAACCAATGATTGACTGGTTGATTTAACTCCGTACTGTGGATCATCAAGCCACCAAAGAAGGTTAACCCCACAACCAGAAAGATTAACAGCCAGTCCATCTGCTGCCAATGAAGGAATAAATCTTGCCAAGGCGATCGATTTGAGGATTTGTACATGGAGAGGGACGCAGAGGGCGCGGAGTAGTAAGAGAACGCAGAGAGTTGGCTGGTAGTGGTGATGAGATGGATCTGTAATTTCCCTAAAGCCTAAAGCCTAAAGCCTAAAACCTATCCCAAAGCTACCATTGAGACTTTGCCTGCGATCGCTTTGGCAATACTCACTAGAGCTTTTGCTGCGGCTGATTCTGGCTCGGCAAGGACGATCGGAATGCCATTATCGCCGCTGGTGCGAACGGGAATTTCTAGTGGGATGCGACCGAGTAAGGGGACTCCGACCTCGGCGGCAAATTTTTCGCCACCATCAGAGCCGAAAATATCATACTGCCGATCGGGCATGTCTGGGGGAATAAAATAGCTCATATTTTCAACTACGCCCAGTACTGTTGTAAATTTCTCAAACATCCGCAGTCCTTTGCGCGCATCGGCGAGGGCGACGGTTTGGGGTGTTGTCACAATTACGGCTCCAGCCATCGGTACGGCTTGGGCGAGGGTAAGTTGCGCGTCGCCAGTTCCAGGTGGTAGATCGACGATGAGATAATCCAGTTCGCCCCAATTAACTTGATACAGGAATTGGCGGATAATCCCATTTAACATCGGCCCCCGCCAGATCACAGGCTGGTCGCGATCGATCAAAAATGCCATCGATACGACTTTGACCCCATGATTAAAGGCAGGTTCGAGGCTACCATCTGCTGTCGGTACCAACCGAATATCGCTCAATCCAAACATTAAAGGTGCATTGGGGCCGTATATATCAGCATCTAATAACCCGACTTTCGCCCCCAACTGAGCCAGCGCGACAGCCACATTTGCGGCTACTGTACTTTTACCCACGCCACCTTTACCGCTGGAGATGGCGATGATATTTTTGATGCGATCGATACCTACACGGTCTGGCAAGCCCTTTTGTTGCGGGATTTCGGCAGTTACTTCCACTTCTACATCAGTTACGCCAGGAAGCGTTTTGACAGCCTGTTTGCACTCATCGACTATAAATTCACGCAGCGGACAAGCTGGTGTCGTCAATACCACCGTAAATTTCACTACCCCACCATCCACCTGAATATTCCGAATCATATTCAGTTCGACCAGACTCTTTTGCAACTCTGGGTCTTGAACGGGTTTTAGCACTTCTAACACCGAACTTCGATCTAACATTAGGATATATATTTTTTTGATTTTGACACTCTCAGTGGTGAACCGACTGAGATGCTCAAGAACCATAATCTTTGTAGATATTGATTCGTAACGGCTATGCCAAATAGCCCTTAGACAGTCTAGTTGTCTTGTTGCGCTTTTTACCGGAGGGTTCCTCCCGAACGCGCACCGCCAAACCATTCTGCTGACTTTCAATACAGGGCAACAGATTGCGATGCACCAAACCAACCATTTCGGTAAGTCGTCACTTAACTGAGTGTCCCAAGTTAATCGTAGCAGATTCACGAAGGGTTAAAATCGCCGTCGCTAGCTTTCCCTCTCAAGGCTGCCATGCTCCCACATCCCACTCGATTTTCTGTTCTTTGCCTAGACAAACAACTTGCTATCCAAAGCTTTTAGGACTTAGGCAATGCCTAGATCCTACAATCGATCGACATCTCGATCGGTGGAAGTGAAGACCAAATTTGTGCTGTTTATCAGCAGTTAAAAGAGCTAGACCCTATAACCTCGGCTGAATTTCCCCTTCCCAACCCAGCCCCGATCGGCGATCGTACTTCATTTTAACTCTTGCTTGATGCTGAAGCGAGCGCACCTAAAGACGATCGCAAGTTGCAGACAACGATTGCTTGGGTGAAGGCGCGGTTGGATGAGGGGTTGAATCCGATCGTGTGGTGTTGTTATCTGGCGACGGCTAAAGATGTATCCGCACAGCTTACGGAGGAATTGACGAAGAAAAAATCGTCTCAATTGCGGATTATTGCGATTACTGGCGAACAGTCCGTACTGCTTGCGAACGGTTAGGGAATTCCCTCAAACGGGAGAATAAATGGCGGACAGCGCGAGGGATTTCAAGATTTGTAGCTGGGTTTACTCGTTACTTTCAAACTATTTGATGAGAATTGGCGGGAAAGAGTTTTGGGACTTTCGCCGCTCAATGGCGATTTGTTTTGCTCGACAGCTTTGAGTTGTCTCGATGATTATGAGATCGATAGTTGCGACTAATTTGAGGAAGCGAAATAGGTCATAATGCAAGCAAATCGGACGCGGAAACGAAGCTAGGAGCCATTAAATAAAATACTTAGCCCAAATTCAGGTTAACTATTTCTTCAATTCAAATCTATCTACAGTACCTTGAGAATAATCACTCAAATTCAAATCTTTAATTGTCGTGCCCAAACGTCGATATAGTGATTCCTTTACTTCTATCCCAGCACTTTCTCTTCGCATTCCCACGATTGTCAATCTTCGCTGCAACGAATTTCCTTGAGCATCTCGCTTACAATCATCACGGATGAATTGACCTAGATTTAAAATTGGATATTCCTTAACCTGAAATAATTGCTTGACAATTTTATCTTGAATCGTTTTGGCTCGGTTCAGCGCACGTGATTCTTCTTCTGTGCGAGTTCCTTCACAAGAAGCAGTACCGAGAGCAATAATCCGATTGGGATTATCCATGATTTTGAAAATACCCTGTTTTTCTAGCTCCTGTTTGATGACAGATATCGGAATCGATTGAGTTTGTCCCTTGAGTCTAACTTGGTTATCCGAGCCTAATTGCCATTCATATCGATCGCTCAATACCGCCATATTAATCTCTGCTGACTTGCCCCGACTATCTGTCGTAGAGAGATAAGGATAGTACAGAACATTGCCGATCTTTTGGGGCGACTGGGGTACGATCTTGGCAATTAGCGCGGGACATACTTGATTGTGTCTGCCTAGATGACATTCGATCTGCTCTTGATTAGAATAAGCAACTAATCCCGTCGTTGTGACTGATAATATAGCTGTGCTAACCATCGCTTTCAATCGCCAGTTATTCACAGGCGGGGAAGCTAATGCCGCAATAATACAAGCGATCGATTGATGCCGATCCTGAACTTCATTCATTAACATCCGATCGATCGCACAGGCTAGTTTCTCATCGATCTGTCGTTCTTGACTAGCTAACTCCTGTCGCCAAGTCCATTTATTAGTCATAAAATCGTACAGTCGATCGGGCGTAATATCCGTCAGCAAATGGATGCAGGTAGCCCCCAGCGCGTAGACATCACTCGCTGGATAAGCAACCCCCGCTCGAATCTGTTCGGGTGGTGCATAGCCCATCGTGCCGCCTGTTGTCCCGCGCGACATCACGGTACTATTTAGGTGTCTGGACATCCCAAAATCGATGACTACCAGTTGTCCATTGTTGCGCCGCATGATGTTTTCTGGCTTAATATCTCGATGAATCACGCCACGATCGTGAACGAATTTTAAGATCGGTAATAAATCATCTAATAACTGTCGAATTTTTGTCTCAGAATAAGCACCATGCTCGTCTAGTTCTTTGAGTAAATTTTGCCCGTCAATAAACTCTTGAATCAGATAAAATCTGCGCTCTTGCTCCAAATAAGCAAATAATTGGGGGATTTGAGTAGACTCAGCACCCAACCGATCTAATTGCGCCCCTTCCCGTTGAAATAACTCGATCGATTTTTCAAAAGCTTCAACATCATCTAATACCTGTGGAGCTGGAAAAAACTGTTTGATTACACAGCGTTTTTCTGCGGGCATATCGGTATCGATCGCTAGAAAGTTTCGACTCATTCCGCCACTATCGAGAAAACTAATCGCTCGGTAACGATCTTTTAGGAGTAACTTGCTACCACAAGCCTTACAGATTTTTTCCTCACGATCGTTTTGAGGCTGAGGTCAATTAGGGTTGAGGCAATACATGGCTGTGACGGATGACGATGCAATAGGTGAATTTTAGCTTAATGTTACAGACAAGATTGTTAAATTATTTGCTCGATAATATCCTAGTGCTTGTCAGATTTACTCGTAGAATAGCCTAAATAAATCCTAAACTCCTGGCATAAATCAGTTTCATGCCCGTCCTCTGAGGGTTAAGCTGCGATCGCTGATCGCTCAGTCCCTAAATACGTGAAGTAGATTCGACGCATCGCCGCAACTAGTCAATGGTAAGTCAGATGGGAAATCGCCCCTAAACGCGAGATAATATATCTGAGTCGGGATGAATTTTCTATCAATCGCTGTTTACCAATCGCTACTATATGCCCCAAATCGCGTCCCTCTTCGATTGGTTTGCCGATCGTCGGCAGAACATCAGCCCCAGCATCCAGCAACAACAGGAGCGGGAAATTGCTGATGGGCTATGGACAAAATGTGAAGATTGTAACGCGCTCGCCTATACCAAAGATCTCACCGCCAATCAGTTGGTATGTCTAGAATGTGGGCATCACAAGCGTGTATCTAGTCACGAACGGATCGCTCAATTAATTGACGCCGATACCTGGATTCCATTCGATGAAAACCTTCAGCCTACAGATCCGCTCAAATTCAGAGATCTCAAATCTTATAGCGATCGAATTCGCGACACTCAACACAAAACTGGCTTAACCGATGCAGTACTCACCGGAGCGGGAAAAATTGAAGGTTCGCCGCTGGCATTGGGCGTTATGGATTTCCAATTTATGGGTGGGAGCATGGGTTCCGTCGTCGGCGAAAAGCTGACACGGGCGATCGAATATGCCACCAAAAATCGCATCCCCGTGGCGATCGTCTGTGCTTCTGGAGGTGCCAGAATGCAGGAAGGGATGCTCAGTCTGATGCAGATGGCTAAAATTTCTGGTGCGTTAGAACGACACCGCGAAGCGCGATTACTCTATCTCCCCATTCTCACCCATCCCACCACAGGCGGCGTTATCGCTAGTTTCGCCATGCTGGGAGATATTATTCTCGCCGAACCCAAAGCAACGATCGGATTTGCAGGTAGACGCGTGATCGAACAAACCCTACGGGAAAAACTACCCGACGATTTCCAAACCTCAGAATACGCACTCCAAAAGGGTTTCATTGATAAAATTGTCCCCCGCACTCAATTGAAGCGGACAGTTGCTCAGTTGGTGAGACTGCATCAGAGTTAGTGGATAGTGGATAGTGGATAGTGGATGGAAAAAGTTTATCGGATTTTGTGTTTGGTATAAGACTACAAGCGTTGCTCTATTCACCATCCACTATCCACTATCCACTACCCCCCATTGTAAATTTTTCTTTACTTTATGAGGAGAAATGGAGAAATCAGGGTCGAGATAATGAGATGATATGGGTAATATAAGATAGCTGTGGCTTCAGTATTGAGTTTAGCTGTGTTGTGTAGTTATCATTTAATTTAAAGTTATCTTTTTAGAGGGAGAACCATGTTCAAGCGATTCCTGTTGCTGGCTGTGGCAACCATGTTGTTTGCATTCCAAACCTTTATCACCAGCGCGAGTGCGATCGAACTCGATGCGGCAACGCGCACAGTCAAGTTGAACGCAGGGGGCGAAACTGCCACCCTGAATCTCAAACAAGTCAACCAAGGTAGAAAACTGTTTGCGTCAACTTGTGCCCAATGTCATGCTGGCGGTGTCACCAAAACTGACTTTAATGTCAGCTTAGGCCCTGTAGATTTATCCGGTGCCACCCCAGCACGGGATAATGTTGTGGCATTGGTAGACTACATGCACCATCCGACGACCTACGATGGTGAAACTGAAATTGCCGAGTTGCACCCTAGTATGGATAGTGCAGATATCTTCACCGAAATGAAGAATCTATCGGAGGATGACATGTACAATATCGCTGGACATATCCTGATGCAGCCCAAAATCATGGGCGAGCAATGGGGTGGTGGTAAAACAGTTAGATAGTGTGGTGGTGTGAGTATCTTCTGCAAGCAAAGCCAGCGACGATCTTCACCCCATCTCAACCGCCAATGTGCTGAGTCGGAACCTAAGAGGTCACAAAATAGGTGCTTTTACTGGTCACGCCCAAGTATACTTGGTAAAGTCGATCGACAAAGACAAACAACTACTTGTATTGCTTCCTTTAAATTTAGATTAGGAGAAACGTTTTGAAAAGGCTGATTTCAATTTTCACCGTAGCGATCTCACTACTTACCATCGCATTTAGTAGCCCTGCATTCGCGGCTGAAGCAGCTAGTGGCGGCAAAATATTTAGTGCTAACTGTGCGGCTTGTCATGCTGGTGGCAACAATGTCATCATGGCAAAAAAGAATCTCAAGAAAGCAGCTTTGGCAGAATATGGGATGAACTCCATCGCCGCGATTACTACCCAAGTCACCAATGGTAAGAATGCGATGCCAGCATTCGGTGGTAGACTCAGTGCTGCTCAGATTGAAGATGTTGCTACTTATGTTTTGGCTCAAGCTGAAAAAGGTTGGTAGTTAAATAGTTGATAGTTGATAGTTTCATCTTGGCTGGTAATTGTGGAGAGTCGATCGAGAAACTGCTGATAAAGTTGTTGTCGATCCCGATCTTCGATCGCCAGCCATTATCCTATTCAATATGTAGAGCGAGGTTAACAGCGCAAAGCATCTTATCACTACCTCTTGCCCTAAAGCCCAAAGCCCAAAGCCCAAAGCCCAAAGCCTAAAGCCTAAAACCTAAAACCTAAAGCCTAAAACCTAAAACCTAAAGCCTTCCCCATGCTAGATATCAATCAGGTTGCCAAACAATTACCTGGGATCGGTCAACATTTAGTACGTGAGACTGCGGCAAATCAGCAGCGGTTACAATTAGCCACAGCTTCTCTCCAGCAAGCGATTCACAGACAAGTAGAGCTAGCTGCGATCCAGCAACAGTGGCAAAATCGATTATTTTTCAACACATCTATTCCCGTCGAACCCCTTGACACGCGGATTGATATTGCGGCTCCCCCACCCCAGCAAACTGTATTAGCCACAGATGGCTCCCAAATTGCTCCCAGTCATCATGAAATTGCTTATTGCTACCTGATTAACATCGGTAGAGTGATGATTCATTACGGGCAAAATTTGCACCCACTGCTCGATAGCATTCCTGAAGTTTTTTATCAGCAAGAAGATCTGTATATTTCGCGCCAATGGGGAATTAGTACTGAAGAATGGTTGGGCTATCGACGGGCAGTTTCCGAGGCAACAGTGCTGGCAGAATTAGGTTGTAACTGGGTTAATCCACCGTTTGGGTTTGATGGGGTAGATCCAAAATCGATCGCATCCTCGCCTCGTGTACCCACCTTAGCGATGGTAGATGGTTCTCTAGTCTATTGGTTTCTCGAACAATTACCGACAGAAGCCCGCGAACGAATTCTCAATCCGATTTTAGCCGCATGGGAAGAGCTACGTGGAGCCGGAATTCCGATCGTCGGTTATCTGAGTTCCTCTCGGAGTATCGACAATCTCAACCTCCTACGGCTGCTAACCTGTCCCCACGATACACCCGACTGTCCCACCCACTGTGGAGATGCAGCCAAACTCCCCTGTCAGCAGTTTGAAGGGGTGCGAGATACAACATTGTGGAATACGCAACTATCGCCAGGACAACGGAGCTGCTGGTGGCAGAGTACCGCCAAGATTTTGGACTGGTATGATGACTCTCACAAAGTGTATTTTTGCTACCTTCATGTCGGGACAGAAATCGCTCGTGTCGAAGTTCCCGCCTGGGTAGCACAGGATGAAAATCTCTCAAGTACAGCGTTGAGTCTAATCGTCGCTCAAGTAAATAAAGGCTTTGGCTATCCCGTCGCCCTAGCAGAAGCTCACAATCAAGCAGTAGTCAGAGGTGCCGATCGATCGAGCTTCTTCGCCCTCCTCGAACAGGAACTCGTCAAAACAGGCATCAAAAACGTCGGCACATCCTACAAAGAAACCAGAAAACGCGGCAGTGTTGCTTAGGAAGGCTTTAGGCTTTAGGCTTTATGCTTTAGGGAGTTTCAACTCCACAAAGGACAACCATCCACCATCCACCATCCACCATCTTACTTGCTCCGAGAAACTCGACGCTGAAGAGTATTAAGCAGCAGATTCAAACCACCAACAATCATCCCCTTCGCGCCCTTTGCGGTACCAACAAACAACCCCAACTAACCACCAAAAACCCTCAGCGTCCTTTGCGTTAAAAAAATCCCCAACCCCACATCAATATCACTTTTTCCGAGAAATCTGACGCTGAAGACTAGCAAGCAGCTTGGGTTTGAGAGACTCCAACTCCTCCTTGAGCGATCGCTTACTTTCCTTAATTTGACCATGTGCAGCAGAGCTACTTTGACTCTCTGACAACCATTCATTCAACAGTTGAACTTTCCTACTTGGAATTTTGCCATCGATAGTCCAAACGCAATGTTCGTCACCTTCAAGGGCAAATAATACCAGTCGATAGGTACCTGTCTGGGTGAGGATTTGGAGTATTTTCTCACCGAGCGGTTTTTTGAGATCTAGATAGCAAGGCAACATCCGGTGCTGCTGCTCATCTTGATACAGTGTCGTCAGCCACAGGAGCATTGGATGGGGGGAACCGACAAAGAGAAACTGAGAATGCGGTTTATTATTCTTGTATTTCTCGACGTCAACACCAGCCAGCATGATCCACATGGTGACTAATTCGGTATTTTCATACTGGATTAGTTGCGGAAAGACGATTTCAGCTCTAGGCTTGTCTTTGGGCCATGTACTTTGACGACAGATATCGTCAGCAGTAGGTGGTGTGTGCTGGTGCGATCCAGATTCTCTAAGGTTATCGTGTGCGATGCCAGAGGACAATTCTCGCGCTAAGTTTTGTTCGACTTGTTCGAGACTTTTGAGGATCTCAGTTACGCTGGATGGACGTTGCTCGGCGGTTTTTGCCATACATTGATTGACAACATCGATCAATCCCTGTGGTAGGTTTAGTTTAGCCCTAACTTCGCTAAACAATTTGGGTGTTTGATAGTGATGAGATTGAAACCAGCCTTCAAATGAACTAGCTTTGGGCTTGAGCGGAAGTTCGCCTGTGAGCATTTGGAACATCATAATTCCCAAGCTGTAGATGTCCGCACGATTATCGAGCGTTTTACCATCCATCTGTTCGGGCGAACAGTATGCAGGTGTCCCCATAAATCCAGTTGGGGATTCATCGGATTTGAGTAAAGCGATGCCAAAATCTAGCACCTTAACTAATTCGCCGAGGGTGGCATCTTTGACGACAATTATGTTGCTGGGCTTGATGTCGCGGTGAACAACTTGGGTAACATTGCCATCGATTTCAATCCCATCATGGGCGCATTGTAACCCCAGACAAATCTGCCGCATGAAGCTAAAAAACTTCGGTAGTGGCATGGGTTTATTTTGCATCACATCTTTGAGACTAGATCCTTTGAGGTATTCCATCACATAGAAGGGCATTTCCTCATCATCGACTCCATAGTCTCGCACTTTGACAATGTGGATACTTTGTTCCCCCAGCAAGGCACTAATAGTTGCTTCGCGCATAAATCTATCCCTCACCCGCTGAGTCATTTTCGCGCGCGACAAAAATTTGACTGCTACAATTACACCCCCCAGGAGTGTATCTTTAGCTTGGTACACTTGTCCCATCGAGCCTTTCCCCGCGATCTCTAATAATTGATAGCGTTGAACCAGTAAGCGACCATAATATTCATCTCTCACGAGATCGATGCCTCCATGCCGCTCGATAATGAGATGGGCAACAAATTAATAGTACTAATCAACTGAACATAAAAATTGAACATCAACACAAAAGCGATCGAGTTAAGCTACCTTTGTCTGGATCGGTGTTTGCCCGATCCACATCGATTTTCTGCTCCAGAGCAACAAAGGAATGAAAACCGTTATTTTATCTAGTAAATATTTACTCGATATTTTTAAAATGCCATTCTGTTGAGTCTCGATCGAATTGTAATTACTCTCCATCATCATATATCCGTATCATCAATCACAGGTGATAACTATTATTACCAATCGATCGACTTACCAGATGGTAGAGAATTTGACGCTCTTCTTTCAAATATACCCAATTCATTGCCAATGATGGACATCACCCAACAGTACTGGGTATTTTGCTCCGGTAGCTGTCGGTAAGTTGCCAGGAATTTGATGATGTCGCCAGTAGGCTAAGACAGCAAAAGCGATCGCTTCTTTATAGTCTCCATTTACTCCCGCATCATCAGTAGTGCCGATCTCCATACTGGGGAGGTGCTGCTGGAGACGTTCTCGCAGATAGAGATTGCGGCTACCCCCGCCACACAGCAATACTCGCTCTGGTAGTTGTGGCAAAAATCGGCGGTAACTATCAGCGATGCTACTAGCAGTCAAATCCGTCAGAGTAGCCAGCAGATCTGCGGGAGTAAGCTGGTAGCCGTTCGCATCATCGATACAATTCTGGAGATAATCTGCTCCAAATAGCTCTCTTCCTGTCGATTTGGGAGGTGGGGCACTAAAATAATCCTGTGATAACCATCTTTGAACTAATGGTTGACAAACCTTGCCTGTAGCCGCCCACGCGCCATCTCGATCGAATGTTAATTCACCCTGACTGAGTTGGGTCACTGCGAGGTCGAGTAAACTATTTCCAGGGCCTGTATCCCAACCACAAACTTTTTGCTCCCAATCGGGCTGACTATTGGGCGGTAGATAGGTGACATTCCCAATCCCACCGATATTCTGAACGCAGCGATGCTCGTGGGGATGGCTCAGGAGATAAGCATCTGGTTTGGGTACCAGAGGCGCACCTTGTCCGCCTGCGGCAATGTCGGCGGCGCGGAAGTTGTCAATGGTGGTAATTTGGGCGATCGCAGCGATCGATTCTCCCCGCCCAAGCTGGAGACTATAACCCATCTTTTGGTCGGTTGTAGGGCGATGGAACACTGTCTGACCGTGCGAACCGATCGAGATAGCCGTGGGGTGGTGAGATTGAATATCAATTGCCGCTTGGGCAAAACATGCCGCGATCGCATCATCTAATCCTGCTAGTTCGAGCATCGATAATTTTTCACCCGCACACACTGCCAAAATTTGCGATCGGAGATCCTCAGGGTAAGGATAAGTGTCCCCAGCCAGCAACTCTACCCGCAAATCGAGTGTCGTTCCGGCGATCTCTACCAATGCAGCATCGATCCCGTCTACCGATGTCCCACTCATTAGCCCAATTACTTTCATAGTCCCTACTGTGTCAATCTCGATTCATCACTAGTTGGATGCCGATCGCCAACCTGCCGATCCTCACTGCACTTTAGATCGACATTTAGACAGATTGTCCAACTGCCATGTTATATTGGAAAGGCTGTGGGTCGATCGTGTAACTCACTAATATTATCAGTTAAACTGTCTCAAAATGATTAAAATACGACTCAAAAGATTTGGTAAAAAGCGGGAAGCTAGTTACCGTTTAGTCGCGATGCAAAGTACTACTAGACGCGATGGCTGTCCCCTAGAAGAATTAGGCTTCTACAATCCCAGAACCGACGAAGTTCGGCTCGACACCGATGCGATCCTCAGAAGACTTCAACAAGGTGCCCAGCCAACCGAAACCGTACGTCGGCTGTTGGAAAAAGCTAATATTATCGAGCAAAAAGGTGTCAAAGTATCGTGATCTCGACCGATCGACTCAATTTGCCTGACTACGAGCAACTAGTCAAATTTTTATTTCAACCGTTCTTGAGTACGACAGATGCGATTGGCGTTGATTGTGAATACACGATCGAGCGCAATCGGATCTGGATTCGGGTGGCTGTGGCGGAACCAGATCGCGGTAGTGCCTTCGGTCGCGGCGGTCGAAATATCCAAGCAGTTCGCACCATTCTTCAAGCAGCAGCGTCAGCCGTAGGTCAATCTGTCCATCTAGATGTCTATGGGAGCAATCCCAGTAGTTATTCGGACTCAGATCGATCGCGAGATGGCGATCTAAATCCGCCAGCCGCGAGTAACAAACCTCGCAGTGCGCCACCAACCCGTCGCTCGTCCAATGGTGAGGACAAACGTAATGGTGACGATCGCCCCAGCGTACCACCTCCACGCCCTCGGCGGTAATTGTTAGAAGATAAACGCTGCTACAGATCCAAAGTCCGCAGCCGACACAGAGCAAATCTGCACCAGGCGGATGTGGCAGATGTAGCAGCAATAGACATCGGGCGTTGCTGATTTGAGGGATGATGTCCCTTTTTATGCAATTCCGAAATCCCCCAGTCACATCGTCTTTCATACCCGGACGCTTTGCATCCTGATTCAGCACCGCCAAATACCTATTAGCCCATCGTCACCTGCTGCGTTGCGACGAGTGAGGCTAGTGCGATCGCGCCACGCTGGGAACCATGATAATTGGACATCCCCAGCCAAATCCGATCGCTACCTCGTTGGTGGCGGTGAAAGCGAGGGGAAGCGTTAATGTATACGTAAGCACTATTAATCCCAGCGACGAATTGCTGGGTTTCTAGGTAAGAATCAGTAATAATCCCATCAGCGTGTCCGCTACTATCACGATCGATCGTCGAGATCGCTTCACCCACGCTTTTGACAGACTTGAATGCGACAATTTTCCGTAGATATGGTTGATGCCATTCTGTCTCAGGGGCTAATTGGAGATATTCTCCATAACTAGCAACCAACTCTCGATCGCCACGCAGTTGAAACCCCCGATCTTTTAAACTTTTCCAGAGTGTCGTCAGAGATGTTGAAGATCGATCGGTATGAATCAAGACCTTCTCGATCGCGTTGACAGCATCTGGCTCACCCACATGACTATCACAGATCGCGTGACGGACTAGCTCCAAATTCCCATTCGCGCCCCAGTACAGATAACAATTCCCGATCGCGGCAGGCAAAATCGATACTGTTGCTTGCTGAGTGACTTGATGAATCAAGCTCGGTCTGCCATAACAAATCGCCAAATTTACCTGCTGAGTGTGGGTTAATAGCTCATACAAGAGGCTAGGAGTAGAGTCAACTAGCTGGATAGCATCGATCGGAAAATCAGCTCGTTCTAGGCCAATTCTGAGCGCAGTTGAGATCGCCAGATTGGTATGTTGTGCCTCGGTACCACCACGGAGGATAATGCTATTACCTGTTTTAAGACTCATACCTGCGGCAATAGCACCCAATTCTGGTAGAGCCTCATAAATGAAAGCTACCGTACCCAACGGTCTAACTTGGCTGTAACTATGGCGATCTCCTGCTGGTGAACCGAGATCTTTACTACCATACATTGATGAAAGTTCGCCCACACGATGCAACAGATCTATGTATCTCTGAAGACGTTCGGGAGTGAGTTTTAGCCAATCCAATAGCAGATCGGAAACACCTGATTCGCGACTTGCCTCCAGATCGAGAGTATTGGCCTCCAGGATATCGTGAAATGCACCTCGCAGGGCTGTCGCCATCGAGCCGATCGCCTGTTCTCGTTGCTTGCTGCTAGTGTGCGTGATGTGTCGTCCAGCTTGAACGGACTGATGCAATACGCTAGCTAGGCTGGGGTTAGCACTTGCATTTTCCATAAAGAGGTTCTTAACCTTGGTCGAATAACCAGAGCATAATAATGGTGGAGACAACAATAGTTATCGCCATTGATAGTACAAGATTAAAGCTATGATTGGTTGGCGTTATTCCACAATAAATTCGCAGTACGATTAGCAACACGCTAGTTACACTCAGATATTCGATCCACCGCGTCCACCGCTGTGGCGATCCCAAAAATGTCCAAAAAGTACCGCTTGGCAAAGATCTCAGATTTCGCAACCGTTTCCCATCCCAATAATAACGCCGTTTGTAGGGAGAAGTACCCCCTAATTCTTCGATTGCCAGACTATCTTTCTGCATTACAAAGAGATGGTGGCAGCGATCGCATCCAAATGCTTCTGTCAGGACGATCTGTTGCAATTTTCCGTGGAGGTGGCACGGACAGGGATATTCTCGGTCTAAATAAATTTGCTGCTGTTGATAAGGTGACACAGGAAATAGAGCAGATTATTGACGGTGCTATTGATATGGTAGATGATGTACTCTCGATAGCACAAAAAAAGATCCTCTAATGTCAGAAGACCTTCAATCATTGTGAATCTAAATTTCGTTAAGCGGGAGACGCGATTCGAACGCGCGACATCAACCTTGGCAAGGTTGCGCTCTACCACTGAGCTACACCCGCATTTGGTGTTTTTAACCACGTATACTATATTCCCATAAGATCGATTGTTTGTCAACATCTTGGTAAAAGCGTGGATTTCTAGCTATTTTGGTACGAGCGCATCTTGCCCCAATTGAAATATGCTATTGCTTGGTATAGATCCAGGGTACCCACAAGGGGCACCCCGACAGGTTAATTGTGTAGCCGGGTGGATTAATTGTGAGGGAATAAAATCTACGACCAATTATGAATGAGATATATCATTCAATTTTTTGCAAGCCTACAATCTTCGGATCGATGATTTTCTGTCCGACATTGGGAAACTTAATCGCTACAGATTGTTTATTCCCAGTCCCAAATACATGGGAAATTTGACCTACCCCAAAACTGCGATGAATCACGCGATCGCCCACCCGCCAGCCTGTTGTCTGACTAGTAGCATTACCGACGGTTTTAGGCTCTTTTGGCGAGGTTCTAGCGGTAGTTTTTGCTGTAGCGATCCCGCGCAGATTGGTATTGAGTAATTCTGGTGGTAATTCGCCGATGAATTGCGATCGAATGGCGGGTTCTCTGGAGCCATATAATCGACGTTCCCGCGCGTGGGAGAGATATAACATTTCCTGAGCGCGAGTGATGCCGACGTAGCATAACCTGCGCTCTTCTTCGACAGCTAATGGATCGTTGAGCGATCGAAAACTCGGGAATAATCCGGCTTCTAATCCCACCAAAAAGACGATTGGAAATTCTAATCCCTTGGAGGCATGTAATGTCATCAATGAGACAGCTTCTTTACCTTCTTGGAGATTATCGAGATCGGAACTGAGTGCAGCACTACTTAAATATGCTTCGAGTGTGGGTGTCTCATTTTCTTCCTGAAACTGAATCGTCGCGTTGACTAATTCTTGGATGTTTTGAACGCGCTCTAAGGCTTCATCTGTACCTTGAATTTGGAGTTCGTGAACGTAACCAGTATCTTCAATTATACCCGTAACTATATCGACAACCGGACGAGTTTCGGCTTCGCTGCGCCACTTATTAATAATCTGGGCAAAAGTCAGTACGCCTTTTGACGATCGTCCGGCGACTGTTTTTACAGATGTATCATCATTAAGGATTTCCCATAGGGGTACGCCTAATTGATGAGCGGCATTTTGGAGGTTATCGATCGTCGTTTGTCCGACTCCTCTTCTGGGTGTATTAATTACCCGCAGTAGACTAACTGTATCGCTAGGATTGGCAATTGCGCGTAGATAAGCAATCATATCCTTGACTTCACGCCGATCGTAAAACTTCAGTCCACCCACGATTGTATATGGGACTTGCGCTCTTACAAAAGCATCCTCGATCGGTCGGGATTGAGCATTGGTGCGGTATAGTGCCGCAAAGTTACCATAGTTAAGTTCGGAATTTTCGCGTAGTAGCTTCCGAATCTGACTGACGATAAACTCCGCTTCATCGATTTCGTTATCGGCTTTATATAAAAAGATTGGTTCGCCTTCGCCCCGCGTAGCGATCAGAATTTTATCGATTCGTTGAGTGTTATGTTGAATCAGATGATTGGCGGCTGCTAAAATATTCTCACGCGATCGATAGTTTTCTTCCAGCTTGACCATTGTTTCGGTGATATCATCTGCCTTACTATCGCCGAAGTCATCCTGAAAATTCATCAAGATCGTGAAATCAGCCGCACGGAAAGAGTAAATCGATTGATCGGCATCACCTACGACAAAGATCGAGCGATGTTCCCAAGCATCGAAGGTTTTGCTATCGACACCATTGGTAACTAAAAGTTGAATCAGATCGTATTGAGTCCGATTGGTATCTTGATATTCATCAACTAATATATGTCTAAATTTGCGATGCCAATAATCTAAGACTTGAGCATTTTGGCGAAATAGATGAACGGGAACTAATAAAAGGTCATCAAAATCGAGTGCATTATTAGCACATAGCGCATCTTGGTAATGCTTGTATACATCTGCAATTACCCGCCCTCGATAGTCATTTTGCTCCCTACTATATTCATCAGGCGATAACCCCTGATTCTTGGCAGTACTTATTGCATACCGCACAGCACGCGGCTCAAACTTCTTATCATCCAAATCTAACTGCTTCACCACGATTTGCTTGACTAGTCCCTGACAGTCAGCATCATCAAAGATCGAGAAACTTTTATTCCAAGTTCGCCCCTTCTCATCCTGATATTTTTCGATATCATATCGAAGCACCTTGCTAAATAAACCGTGAAATGTCCCAATCCATAAGTCTTTAATAATCGTCTTGTAGACATGCGATCGCATCTGAGTTTGCTGATACTCATCCAATGCGCCCCACGCTTTACCATACTTTAATTCTGACTGTTGTTGGGCAAATAAAATCTCGATTCGCGATCGCATTTCTTTGGCAGCTTTATTGGTAAATGTAACTGCTAAGATATGCGAGGGATCGACATGATGTGTCCGAATTAAATTGGCAATTCGATAAGTCAGGGCGCGAGTTTTGCCGCTACCAGCCCCAGCGACTACTAATAAGGCTCCACAATAGTGCTCGACGGAACGCCGTTGGGAGGGATTGAGATGAGCGAGAAAGTCGGTATTAGCCATTGAGGGAGATGTGAGGGGATTTCTGGAGGTGTTGCGGAGATTTACCCACCCCGAATCAGCCTTGCGGCTAATTCGCCCCTCCGAGGAGGGGATTTACCCCCAATCCCTATTCCAAGTGGGCTTTCCAGCTCCCCCCCTTTCCAAGGGAAGGATTAGGTTAGAAAATCCCCTCCGAGGAGGGGTGCCCGTAGGGCGGGGTGGGTAGATCTCCGCCGAAGTCAGATATTATCCAACCAATTTAAAGACAACCGAGAGATTATTCGCTGGCATTGGGTAAACTTTTTGAAGCTCTAAATGATGACTGTGGGCAACACGAGTTATTTCTTCCAAATCTCGAATCCCCCATTCTGGATTCTGGCTTTGAAGGCTGGCATCAAAGGCAGCATTGCTGGGGGCTGTATGGACTCCGCCTTGCTTGAAGGGGCCATATAAGTACAAGATACCATCGATCGGGAGAACGCGTTTTGCACCTGAAAATAGTCCTAGATAAGCCGATGGTGGCGCAATATGAATCATATTAATATTCACGATTGCTGTAATTGGATGTTGCTGTAGATCGCAATTTGGTAACTCTTCTGATTCTACCAACCACTGGGAACTACTGGCATCGAGATCGATCGGGGGATATATATTATCGCACGGTGCGGACTGTTGCCAAGCAGCAATACTCGCTCTAGCATCGGGATTGGGATCTGAGGGTAGCCAATAGCGCGGCGCGAGTCGGGGAGCCATAAAAATCGCATGTTCGCCAGTCCCACTGGAAATTTCGAGAATCGTACCTGTTGGTGGTAATACTTGCCGCAAAACTGCGAGAATTGGTTCGCGATTGCGTTCGGTGGCGGGTGCGTACCGCCGGAGATCTGGGGTGTCTGCCATCGATCCTCAACTACTGAGATTTGATTACCTCAGTATAAGCTAGCCTTCGAGTGTTAAAATCCGATCTAATGGCGACTAAATTACGAGATTTTCGCTTTGAACCACCTCAACGCAAACGTTAGAATAGACAGACTATAGATCTTAATTATTAGGATTACTATAAGCTAGATTTTCGCCTGCAAGTATCCTTAAACTCAGTCTGGTTAACACTTCCGCCCCCAAAAAACTCGCCAAAGTAGAACATTTAAAGACAGATAGTAACTATCTGCGGGAACCTGTTGCCAGCGAGCTACTCCTCGATACAAATTATTTCACAGAAGACGCGATTCAGATTCTCAAGTTTCACGGCTCCTATCAGCAAGATAATCGCGACAATCGCGTCAAAGGTGCCGAAAAAGATTATCAGATGATGCTCCGCACCCGTAATCCGGGCGGATTTATCCCCCCCCAATTGTACTTGGCACTCGATCGATTGGCGAGTGACTATGGGAATGAAACCATCCGCGCGACTACCCGCCAGGGTTTCCAGATGCACGGTATTCTCAAGCAAAATCTCAAGCCAGCCATCGCCGCGATCGTTCAGAACATGGGTTCTACCCTCGGTGCTTGTGGCGACTTGAACCGCAACGTGATGGCACCCCCAGCACCCTTCAAAAATAAGCCTGAATATGTCCATGCTTGGGAATATGCCGATCGGATCGCCGATCTGCTCACGCCCCACACAGGTGCATATTACGAGATCTGGTTGGATGGAGAAAAAGCTATCAGTGGCGAACCCGCACCCGAAGTCAAAGCAGCATTAGCACAGGACACCAATCATACAATTTTCCCCGGCGATGTCGAACCGCTGTATGGGATGCAATATATGCCCCGCAAATTTAAAATTGCGGTAACTGTACCTGGGGATAATTCGATCGATATCTTCTCTCAAGATTTAGGATTAGTAGTAATAAGTAATGCTAAAGGACAATTATTAGGCTTCAATATTTATGCTGGTGGCGGATTGGGACGCACTCATAATAAAGAAGAAACATTCGCACGAATTGCCGATCCGATCGGGTATGTAACTAAAGCAAATATCTACGATCTAGTTAAAGCGATCGTCTCTACTCAACGCGATTATGGCGATCGTACCAATCGCCGTCACGCGCGGATGAAATACCTGATTCACGATTGGGGCGTGGCTAAATTTAAAGCCAAAGTTGAAGAATATTATGGCAAAAAAATTCAACCACTCAAGCAACTTCCCGCTTTTAAATATATCGATTTCTTAGGTTGGCACGAACAAGGCGATGGTAAAGTATTTCTAGGTATTTCTGTTGTCAATGGGCGGATTAAAGATGAGGGCGATTTCAAACTTCGCACTGCATTGAGAGAAATCGTGCAGACGTATCAAATCCCGATGCGCGTCACGCCCCATCAAAACGTGCTGATTTACGATATCGATCCCGCCGATAAAGCTGCGATCGACAAAATCTTAATCTCCAACGGCATCGAGCCAGATCCTCTCAAAATCGATCCCCTTGTCCGCTATTCGATGGCGTGCCCAGCTTTGCCTACCTGCGGTCTAGCCGTCACTGAATCCGAACGGATCGCCCCCAGTGTCAATGAGCGTTTTCGCGCCCTCCTGACCGAGTTAGGCTTACCTGACGAGCAATTCGTCATCCGCATGACTGGTTGCCCCAACGGTTGCGCCCGTCCCTACATGGCGGAAGTCGGCTTCGTCGGTAGTTTCCCCGAAAGTTATCAAGTGTGGCTGGCTGGTTGTCCCGCTCAAACTCGTCTGGCGCAGGTTTACACCGACAGAATGCACATTAACGATTTGGAGACTTTCTTTACACCGATTTTGAAGTACTTTAAGATCGATCGTAAGCCTGATGAAGGTTTTGGTGACTTTTGCAATCGCGTTGGTTTAGAATCCATTCGCGAGGTTTGCAAGCATTAAGTAACATCAAAAATCAGTAGGTTGGGTGGAGCAATGCTCCACCCAACTAACATACCAATACCATAGAAATATTAAGTTTTATTATTCAACTCAGCACACAAATATTATTGGCGATGTATTACGATTTTCTGTAAGAAATCCAATGCTTCTTTTAATCCAACATTATGTGAACGGCGATATTCTCTAACTGCTTCTATACGCCGATCCTCTAACCACATTTTTACGATATCAGAATCAAAAAGTAATTTTACCTTTGAAAATTCGATAATAGCTCCTCGTGTGACTAAATTCTGCTTTTCAATCTCTGAAAGCCCCCAAGCTTCACCTAGTCTTGCTTTTTCAATATTAGCATCTCGAAAAAGATCTATATTCTCAAAATGAACTTGCTTTAGTTTTGCCTCAAATAGGTTAGCTCCCGTAAGGTCAACATCCCAAAGCTGAGATTCACCTAAATTTGCATTTTCTAGATTTGCTCCTTTTAAATTGGCTTTTCCTAGATATGTTCGACGCAAATCGGCTCCTTTGAGGTTAGCCCCACTTAAATTAGATCCTCGTAAGTCTGCCCCTTGTGGGTTTGCGCCTCGGAGATTAGCATTACTTAAATTCGACCCACTCAAGTTAGTTACTTTGAGGCTTGCTGCTCTGAGATTAATACTCACCATATCAGCAGAAAAAAGCATAGCTCGATCGAGAATCACTTTTTTGAGAATCTGTTCGCGTAGACTTGCATTTTGTATAGCGATACCATGAAAATCACGTTTTCCAGCACTGTATAACGATAGTAGCTCCCTTGTGTTCATAACCTATCTCTTACATGCCATATCATGACTCAGCAATAATCCGAGCATTCATCAGTGTGAAAATTCGATCGAGTTCAGTAATACCCGCAAGTTCGGCGATTTCTTCGGCGGTTAGGAGGTTCGCTTTTTGACGATCGATTAATACTTCTAGACGGGCTTGAAGATCGTCTGTAAACTTGAACAAGCTCAGTCCGCGCACTTTTTGGATCTGGATACCAATTTCGATCCAGAACGACGGCTGTACCATTGTTTGAGTAATCATCTCGTTGGCGGAGCCTCTTCTAAGAAACTCAACCTACAAGTGGCTCAGGAACTAGATCGAAGCCCATTTTTTTCGCCCGTTGTTTGAGATGTTTGAACACCCGTTGTTGGTATTGTTGCTCATAAGCTTCTGCGCCAGCATCCACAAAATCT